>JAKEGI010000074.1 GCA_022615595.1 Bacteroidales bacterium
CGGGACGCTGCCGCTGCTTGCTGCCGGTATTTTTCCGGCGTCAGGCCCCGACCCGTTGCAGGAGACAAAAAATGCGGCAATAATGATGGCTGTTCTTGCAATTTTCATTTCCGGAACGGTTTTATCTTTCAAAGATGAGCATTTCAGCTGATCTCCTTCCGGTAAGAACTCCCTGCTGCAACACCGGAGTGCCGTTGACAATAGTCGTTATCACCCGGCTCCTGAAAGTAGTTCCTTCCAGTGGAGACCACCCGCATTTATATAATATATTGTCTTTGCTGACAGTCCACGGCGAGGCAGGGTCAACCAGCACCAGATCAGCCTTGTATCCCGGGCGTATGTAGCCTCGTTTGCTGATACTGAAAACGGTTGCCGGGTTATGACACATCTTTCTTACAACAAGCTCAGGTGTAAGCAGGCCTCTGTGACACAGCTCAAGCATCATCACCAGTGAGTGCTGAACGATGGGAGCTCCCGACGGTGCCCTGAAATATGGCTCTGATTTTTCCGCCAGGGTATGCGGAGCATGGTCAGTGGCGATGATATCTAACCTTCCGTCATTGACTGCCCTGACAAGTGCCTCACGGTCAGAAGCTTTTCTGATAGGAGGGTTCCATTTGATGAGGTTTCCCTTCTCTGCATAGGATGAATCATCAAACCACAGGTGGTGCACGCATACTTCTCCTATAATATGTTTCACAGACGGGTCATGACCCGGTGTGAGCAATCCGGTCTCCTCGGCGGTTGACAGGTGAAGAAGGTGCAGCTTTGTCCCGCATCTCTGCGCACGTGCAACGGCAGATGATGAAGAGGCATAGCAGGCCTCACGGCTTCTTATCAACGGGTGGAATGAGGGATCAATATCGTCACCATACTCCTCCCTGTAGGCTTCCATATTCCTGCGAATGATCTGTTCGTCTTCGCAATGGCATGCCACAGGCAGGTTCTTCATGCTGAATATTCTGTCCAGGGATTCTTCATTATCAATGAGCATATTGCCTGTCGATGCCCCAAGGAAAAGCTTGAATCCGGGCACCCTGGCTGTATCGGCCATTGCCAGCTCACCGGCATTACTGTCGGTGGCACCGATATAAAACGAGTAGTTGATTACAGATTTTTCTGCGGCCAGCTTGTTCTTATTATCCCACTCGTTCAGTGAAACCGTCTGGGGGACAGTGTTCGGCATCTCCATGAAAGAAGTCACTCCTCCGGCAGCGGCGGCGGCACTCTCACTTGCAATATCGGCCTTGTGTGTCAGTCCCGGTTCCCTGAAGTGGACATGATCGTCAATGATTCCGGGCAGAAGCCACAGCCCTGTTGCATCTATTACCTGAACATCCCTTCCGGCGTCAGACTGGCCGGGAGGATAGATACCCGCAATGGTCTCACCGGAGATAAGAATGTCAGCATTGGTCTTCTTATCTTCATTTATCAGGATTGCATTTCTGATCAGGATCTGATTCATAGCAGTGACGTTTGACGGTTGCCGGGTTAATCCTCCACCCTGCGGGGTTTTCTGAAGAGGCTGATGATCTTCATCCGCAGAACGCCCCAGAGTGCCTCATTGAAGATCCCCCCGGTCATCTTTGACGTACCTTCCCTGCGGTCGGTGAAGATAATGGGAATCTCAACTATCCTGTATCCCAGTAGCCAGGCTGTAAACTTCATTTCGATCTGAAAACCGTATCCCACTGACTTTATATGGCCGGGGTTGATGCTCCTGAGCACCTCACGGCGGTAGCATTTGAAGCCTGCCGTGGTGTCCTTGATGTGCATGCCGGTTATTATTCTTACGTATATTGATGCGATATACGACATCAGCACCCTTCCCAGCGGCCAGTTGACGACGTTCACACCTGAGATATACCTTGAGCCGATGGCAAGATCGGCGCCGTCACGGTCACATGCCTCAAAGAGTCTTACGAGGTCAGCAGGGTCATGCGAGAAGTCGGCATCCATCTCGAAGATATACTGATAGTCGCGTTGCAGCGCCCAGTCGAATCCTGCAATATATGCCCTGCCAAGGCCCATCTTTCCTGGTCGTTCAACAAGGTGCAGGTTAGGGAAGGAAGGTATCATCTCCTTCACCAGCGCCCCTGTGCCGTCAGGTGAATTGTCATCAATAACAAGTATATCGAACGGGACTGGGAGGGATGAGATGGCTTTCACCAGTTGGGTGATATTTTCCTTCTCGTTATATGTGGGTATGATTACCAGGTTGGCCATGGGGCGAAATTAATGTTGCGAATTTAATTGATTTTTTCTTAAGGTCAGACTTTTTCATTAGTGCCTCAGGTTCATCTTTGGGTAAGGATTTGAGGGGGCTATTGCGGAGTACAACTTAAAGGAGAGATAAAATATCTTCGAAAATATTTTGCATGTTAAATTGTAACCATTAATTTTGCCACCCCAAATGATACATAAATCATTGGATGTTCTTTATAGTGTGCGCTTATCAGTCCCATAGCTCAGTTGGTTAGAGCGCTACACTGATAATGTAGAGGTCCCCAGTTCAACTCTGGGTGGGACTACGGAATGATGGAATGATTGAATTTCGAGTTATTGAATGAATTCAAAGATTCAAAAATTCAATAACTCAATAATTCCAACAATTGGGGAATTAGCTCAGTTGGCCAGAGCATCCCGACTTACAGTCGGGAGGGTCAAGGGAGTTGGTTCCGGTTCTTTACAGTTTTGGGGAATTAGCTCAGTTGGCCAGAGCACCTGCCTTGCACGCAGGGGGTCAAGGGTTCGACTCCCTTATTCTCCACAGATACCCGGCATTTCGAAAGAGAGCCGGGTATTTTTTGTGATGATGCCGAAGGCATCACAGCCTGATAGCAGAAAAATGGCTGAATGAGATCTTCGACCCCTGCGGGGTCGCACATAAAATATCCCGCCTCCTGCTACAAATCTGTGATCCCTCCGGGATCATCACATGAGAAAGGTCTGTTTGTGCATCCCGCAGGGGCGCAGATGTGAATAACCGCAGCCGGCGGAACCCGTGGTAAGGAGTACAAACCCACTATTGCAGCCCTGCAGGTGTGGCATATGATCAGAGGAGGATGTGTCATATATATATAAGGTATGAGGTGAGGCATTCCTGGCAGGAGAAATAGGAGGGAAGAAAAATAATTCAAAAAAAAGCAGCAATAATTTGTTTTATAAAAATCATTCCATATCTTTGCACCCGCTTTTGAAGAAAAGCACGTTCCCTGAAAGAATAGGATTGACAGATTGAGCTTAAGGATTTGCCCTGAAAAGAAGGGGTAATAAAAAAAGTGAGAAAACTTTTTGAAAAAGTTTGGTAGGAAGAAAAAGTTCAGTATCTTTGTCACCCCAAGATAATAAATCAGGGAAAAGTTCTTTGAATTAATGATGAAGTAGTAGCACACAGGCGAGAGAGATACTCGCCAAAAACCTAGCGATTTTGTTTGAGTTTTTGAAGAGACCGGATTGATCTTCAAGAGATATTTAAGAAATGAAATATTACAATGAAGAGTTTGATCC
>JAKEGI010000075.1 GCA_022615595.1 Bacteroidales bacterium
AGAACGGCGGTTTGCTGTTATGCAGTCCATGATAGTTTCAAGTGACTTTGATTTCTCGCGGACGCCGATGATATCTCCGGGGCGGAGAATGAAAGAGGGAATGTTGACGACGTTACCGTTGACGGTAATATGACGGTGTGATACCAACTGGCGGGCTGAGGCCCTTGTTGGGGCTACGCCAAGGCGGTATACAACGTTATCAAGACGTGATTCAAGCATCTGAAGCAGGACAAGGCCTGTTACGCCTGATGCTGATGAGGCCTTCTCGAAGAAATTACGGAACTGGCGCTCAAGGAGTCCGTAGATGTATTTTACTTTCTGCTTCTCACGCAGCTGGATGCCGTATTCAGAGGTCTTTTTCCTCTTTTTGGTCAGACCATGCTGCCCGGGAGGGAAGTTTTTCCTGTCCAGGTATTTGTCAGGGCCGTAAATAGGCTCTCCGAATTTCCGGGCGATTTTTGTTTGTGGTCCTGTATATCTTGCCATTGAATTGAATATTTTTCGTTACTGAAAGTATTAATTAAGAGCTCTGTTTAGACCCTTCTGCGTGAGGGCGGACGGCATCCGTTGTGAGGCATCGGTGTTACATCAACGATCTCGGTAACCTCCACACCACTGTTGGAGATAGCGCGGATAGCTGACTCACGTCCTGACCCCGGGCCCTTTACGTAAACCTTTACTTTGCGGAGGCCAAGTTCAAAAGCTGCTTTGGTGCACTCTTCTGCTGCCATCTGGGCGGCGTAGGGGGTGTTCTTCTTTGAACCCTTAAAGCCCATCTTACCTGCTGAGGCCCATGATATTACCTGGCCTGTGCTGTTGGTAAGGCTTATGATTATATTATTGAATGAGGAATGAACATGAGCCTGTCCCACCGGTTCAACCTTAACGACCTTCTTTTTTAATGTCCCAGTCTTTTTTGCCATATTTTAATTATTTAGTAGCTTTTTTCTTGTTTGCAACGGTCTTCTTGCGGCCTTTGCGGGTACGGGCATTGTTCTTGGTGCTCAGTCCTCTCACCGGCAGTCCGATCCTGTGACGGATACCACGATAACATCCGATATCCATCAGTCGCTTGATGTTTAACTGTGTCTCTGAGCGCAGCTCACCCTCAAGTTTGTAATTCTCGGAGAGGATCTGACGGATTGAGTTAATATTATCATCATTCCACTCTTCGACCTTCATGTGGCGATCAACGCCAGCTCTGTCAAGCACTTTCTGTGCTGTGCTCCGTCCGATTCCATAGATATAGGTCAGAGCTACTTCGCCCTGCTTGTTCCTGGGTAGATCAACGCCATTTATACGTGCCATATGCCTCTTTTAATTTGAAGTGCAAAGTTAATTAAATTTATCCCTGCCTCTGCTTGAACTTGGGATTTTTCTTATTTATCACATACAAGCGGCCATTCCTTCTCACAATCTTGCAGTCGGCTGAACGCTTCTTCACTGATGCTCTAACTTTCATCGCAGTTATATTTTCTATTTAAACCTAAACGTTATTCTTCCTTTGGTAAGATCATACGGTGACATTTCAACCTTCACCTTATCTCCGGGCAATATTTTTATATAATGCATCCGCATTTTGCCTGAGATATGGGCGGTTATTATGTGCCCGTTTTCGAGTCTGACCCTGAACATCGCGTTTGAGAGCGCCTCGATGATCGTTCCGTCAATCTCTATTGATGGTTGTTTGGCCATATATTCTTACCTCTTTTTTAAAACTTCTTCTATAAACTCAAATGTTGAGAGCAGGTCGGCTTTACCCTCCCTGACCGCAACAGCGTATTCAAAGTGTGCTGACGGTTTCCCGTCGCCTGTTCTGACCGTCCACCCGTCACTCTGGACGCGCGTGCTTTTGGTACCCATGTTGATCATCGGCTCGATGCAGATGACCAGGTTTTTTTCCAGCCTTGGTCCGCTACCCCTCCTGCCAAAGTTAGGCACCTCGGGGCCTTCGTGAAGATGTTTGCCTAATCCATGTCCCACCAAGGTACGTACCACTGAAAACCCGCCCCGCTCTGCTGTTGACTGTACCGCGTGTGAGATGTCTCCCACACGGTTTCCTGCAACTGCCTGACCTGCTCCGGCCTCAAGTGATGCACGTGTATATTCCATCAGTCTCATCACTTCGGGCATCACCTCACCAACAGCAAAGGTATAGGCGCTGTCGCCGTAATAGCTGTTAAGGATGACCCCGCAGTCAACCGATATAATGTCTCCATCCTTAAGTTCGTATGCCGAAGGTATTCCATGGACCACCTCGTCATTGACAGATGTGCAGAGAGTGGCGGGGAAGCCTGCATAACCCTTGAAGGCGGGCAGCGCACCGTTGTCACGAATGAATGTTTCGGCGATGCTGTCAAGCTTAAGGGTTGTGACCCCCGGCCTGATATGCCTGGCTACTTCCGCTAGCGTTAATGAGACGAGCCTGTTGCTTTCCCTCAGTAACTCTACTTCCGCATCCGTCTTAATATAAATCATCAAAGAACGTAAACCTGTTAAATAGCCGTCACGGCTCCGGACCTGCCTTTCACGCGGCCCGATTTCATGAGACCGTCATAATGACGCATGAGCAGATGGCTCTCAACCTGCTGCAGAGTGTCAAGCACCACACCCACAAGAATCAGCAGCGAGGTGCCGCCAAAGAACTGTGCAAACTCGCCGCTCACGCCGAAGTTGACTGCAAAAGCAGGCAGTACGGCCACTATCGCCAGGAAGATCGACCCCGGGAGTGTTATGCGCGACATGATGGTGTCAATGAATTCAACGGTCTTGCGCCCGGGTTTGATGCCGGGAATAAAACCGCCGTTCTTCTTCATGTCTTCTGCCATCTGCACAGGGTTAATAGTAACGGCTGTGTAGAAGTATGTAAAGATAATGATAAGAACTGCGGTAAGAAGATTATACCATAATCCGTACATGTTGGTAAATGCAACCACAAGTCCGGAACCTGATTCAGAATATCCAGCAAAGATTATAGGCAGCATCATGATAGCCTGGGCAAAGATGATTGGCATAACGCCTGCAGCATTGACCTTCAGAGGTATATACTGACGTACTCCGCCATACTGTTTGTTACCTACAATCCTCCGCGCATACTGAACAGGGATACGCCGTGTACCCTGCACCAGGAGTATAGTTCCGAGTATCACAACGAACAGGAAGACTATCTCTATCAGAAGAGCGACAAGGCCTCCTGAACCATTTATGCGCGTTCCTGCTTCAAAGATGAATGAGACAGGGAAACGTGCAAGGATACCAACCATTATTATGAGAGAGATACCGTTGCCAATGCCTTTATCCGTGATCCTCTCCCCGAGCCACATCACGAAGATCGTACCGGCGGTAAGGATTATTACTGAGGATATTGTAAAGAAGGTTCCCTTGAGGACAAAGGCCTCCGTTGGGAGAACCGCGTGCAGGTTAGCCAGATAACTGGGGGCCTGCAGGGCAAGTATGATTACTGTGAGGTACCTTGTATACTGATTCAGTTTTCTTCTTCCGCTCTCACCCTCTTTTTGCATCTTCTGGAAATAAGGGAAGACGATACCCAGCAACTGGATAACGATGGATGCGGAGATATAGGGCATTATACCCAGAGCAAAAATGGAAGCCTGCGAAAAGGCTCCGCCGGAGAACATATCAAGGAGACCCATGATGCCTGACGATGTCTGGCTTCTGAGGTCTTCAAGCATTGCAGGATCAACGCCGGGTAGGGTTATGTACTTCCCGAGACGGTAGAGCGCAACAATGGCAAGAGTATAAAGGATCCTTGCTCTCAGGTCCTCTATCTTGAATATATTCTTTAATGTCTGTATCAGTTTCATGCCGTTACAGTTTAACTGCTGTTCCCTTATTCGCTTCTATTGCAGCCTGGGCTGACTTGCTGAAGGCATGAGCATGCACTTCGAGCTTCTGTGTCAGGGTACCGTTGCCGAGGATCTTCACCAGGGAGTTCTTGTTAATGAAACCTGCTGTCAGAAGAGTCTGGAAATCGATGCGATCTGTCTTCAGTTTTGAAGCGAGGGCCTCCAGTGTGCTGAGGTTTATTCCTTTGTACTCCACCCTGTTGATATTCTTGAAGCCTGACTTGGGCACCCTCCTCTGGAGAGGCATCTGTCCGCCTTCAAACCCAACCTTCTTGCTGTATCCGGAGCGTGACTTGGCCCCCTTATGTCCGCGGGTTGAGGTACCGCCGTGACCTGAGCCTTCACCGCGACCAATACGTTTCTCTCTTTTGACTGATCCCCTGGCAGGTTTTAAATTACTTAAATCCATATCAAAATATATAATGCTGTTATTACCTTAAATATTCTCAACCTTCACCAGGTGCTTCAGCTTCTGAACCATACCCATGATCTGGGGCGTGTTCTCGTGCTCAACAGTCTGATGCATCTTCTTTATTCCCAGTGCTGCGAGGATTCTCTTCTGCCTCTCCGGCTGACCTATCTTGCTCTTAATCTGGGTTACTCTGATCTTTGACATATCCGAAATATTACTAACCGTTAAACACTTTCTCCATTGGTACTCCCCTGTGGTCAGCAACCGTGCTTGCATCACGCAGTTCAAGCAGTGCTGCTATGGTGGCTTTAACAAGGTTATGAGGGTTGGAAGAGCCTTTTGACTTTGCAAGTACGTTCTTCACTCCCACGCTCTCGAGCACGGCACGCATTGCACCTCCTGCCTTGACACCTGTTCCCTCTGTTGCAGGTTTGATGAAGACATACGCTCCGCCAAACTTACCATACTGTTCATGAGGTATGGTGCCCTTGTGAACAGGGACCTTGATAAGGTTCTTTTTGGCATCCTCGATGCCCTTGGCTATGGCAGTAGTGACCTCACTTGCCTTACCGAGGCCGTGACCTACAATACCCTTCTCATCGCCGACGACGACGATAGCCGAGAAACTGAATGTACGACCTCCCTTTGTTACTTTGGTAACTCTCTGGATGCTTACCAGCCTGTCGGTAAGTTCAAGATCGCTGTTTTTTACTCTCTTTATTCCGTATGCCATACTGATTAGAATTTTAAGCCGCCTTCGCGTGCTCCGTCAGCCAATGATTTTACTCTGCCATGATACTGGTAACCGCTCCTGTCGAAGACGACATTTTCAATGCCCTTCTCCCTGCATGCAGCAGCGATTCGTTTTCCGACCAGCGCAGCCACTTCGCTCTTCTTTTTACCGGTGACAGAAGCGAACTCCTTCTCCCTTGAGCATGCTGTTGCCAGTGTCAGGCCATTGACGTCGTCAACTGCCTGAACATATATCTGTTTGTTGCTGCGGAACACCGAAAGTCTTGGTTTCTCGGGGGTCCCTTTGATCCTCTTGCGGATCCTCAGTTTAATCTTTACTCTCTTTTCTGTCTTAGTTAAGGCCATGACTTCTTTATTTAATCATGTTACACACCAGCCGATTTACCGGCTTTTCTCCTGAGCTGTTCACCCACGAATTTGATACCCTTGCCTTTGTAAGGCTCAGGCGGACGCAATGATCTGATCTTTGCCGCGATATGGCCGATGAGTTGCTTGTCGATGCTTGAGAGAGTAATAACCGGGTTACTCCTCTTCTCTGTCTTGGTCTCGACCTTGATCTCCTGGGGCAGTTCGATGACGATGTCATGCGAGTAACCAAGGCTCATTTCAAGACGCTGGCCGTTTGCTTCAGCCCGGTATCCCACACCAACAAGCTCAAGCTCCTTCTTGAAGCCTGTGGTAACACCCACAACCATATTGGCTATGAGGGCTCTGTAGAGGCCGTGGAGCGACTTGAGACGCTTCTCATCGTTTGGTCTTAAGACATTTATAAGGTTATTTTCAACCTCAATTGTGATATCACGGTCAAGCTTCTGCGACAGTGTTCCCAGCGGTCCTTTAACGCTCACCACGTTAGCGTCGTCAACAGTGATGGTGACGCCTGATGGCAGGTTTACAGGTAATTTTCCTATTCGTGACATTTAAAATCTCCTCCTGATTAATAAACATAACATAACACTTCACCCCCGATATTTTCCTTCACAGCCTCTTTTTCTGTCATGAGACCCTTAGAGGTTGAAAGTATCGCAATGCCAAGCCCGTTAAGGACTCTCGGGAGTTCATCAACGCCTGCATATCTTCTGAGTCCCGGACGGCTCGCCCTCTGAATTGACTTTATAGCCGGCAGCTTGCTCTTGGGATGATACTTCAGTGCAATCTTTATCTTGCCCTGCAGACCATCGTCAATGAACTTATAGCTGAGGATATATCCTTTCTCATAGAGGATCCTGGTGATCTCCTTCATCAGACCGGAAGATGGTGTCTCAACCACTTTATGTCCGGCTTTGATGGCATTCCTTACTCTGGTAAGAAAATCTGCTATTGGATCTGTCATCTCTTATTGCTGTTTATTGTTTGTTTCTCTTTTGGTTATTACCAGCTTGCTTTTCTTACTCCTGGTATGAGGCCATGCGATGCCATTTCCCTGAATGTGATCCTGCTGACGCCAAATTGTCTCATGTAACCCCTTGACCTTCCGGTAAGCTTGCATCTGTTGCGCAGTCTTATTGAGCTTGAGTTACGAGGCAGTGTGCTCATTGCGATATAATTACCA
>JAKEGI010000076.1 GCA_022615595.1 Bacteroidales bacterium
TACTAATTACAGGCGGTGCAGGATTTATAGGATCACACGTAATCAGAAGATTCGTCAGGAGATACCCTGAATATTTAATCGTCAATGCTGACAAGCTTACCTATGCAGGTAACCTGGGCAATCTTTCCGACCTGGATAAGGAGCCCAATTATCACTTCCGCAGGGTTGATATCGTTGATAAACAGGCCGTTAATGCCCTTTTCAGTGAGTTCAGATTCGACGGTGTAATCCACCTTGCAGCAGAATCGCATGTAGACAGGTCAATTACCTCGCCTGACGAATTCATTTATACCAATATCATTGGTACTGTAAACCTTCTGACTGCATTCCGTGATACGGTAACAGAAAGGGACGCAAGAAAGCTCTTTTATCATATCTCCACTGACGAAGTTTACGGTTCCCTGGAACAGGGTGGCTTCTTTACCGAGCAGACACCATATGACCCCAGAAGTCCATATTCAGCTTCAAAGGCCAGTTCTGACCATATGGTAAGGGCTTTCGGCAATACATACGGACTTCCTTTTGTAATCTCCAACTGTTCAAACAATTATGGGCCCAACCAGTTCCCTGAGAAGCTGATACCGCTGACAATAAACAACATAAAGACCAATAAACCTATTCCCGTTTACGGAAAGGGGGAGAACATAAGGGACTGGCTTTATGTCGAGGATCACGCCTCAGCAATAGATGTAATATTCCATGCCGGTAACCCGCGAGAGACATACAATGTCGGAGGGGATAACGAGTGGAAGAATATTGATCTTGTACGCCTCCTCTGCAAGGTTATGGATGAAAAGCTGGGCAGACCTGCGGGGAGTTCGGAGAGGCTGATAACCTATGTCACTGACCGTGCCGGCCACGATCTCAGATATGCCATCGACAGCAGCAAGCTGCAGCGGGAGCTTGGATGGAAACCTTCCGTCACCTTCGAGCAGGGGCTCAGGATGACTGTCGACTGGTACCTCTCAAATGAACTGTGGCTTGAGACAATTATCTCAGGTGCTTACTCAAAATACTATCAGGAGATGTACGGGAACAGATAGTTACTTCTTCCCTCCTGTACGCTTCAGCCGGCTGATAAGCTCATCACCCAGCTCAGACTTGATCTTTATATGATCAAGTATTGCAAGTACAACAGGGTTCCTTTCAAAGTCGCCCCTCACCTGCTCAAAGTCACGCTTCTTGACTTCATCATCACCGTCTATCCCGAAGCCTGTCATTGATGAAAGTGTAAACTCTTTTCGGGCATCTTCATAAAGCATATTGTCAAGATCGACCACGCTCTTCTTCCATCTTTCAACAATAGTAATTATGTCGGAAGCCGTCAGTCTGTCATTGGGTTTGCCTGTCTCTCCCGGTAACCGGTCATAGATCCAGGCCCACTCCATATCATAATAGTGCTTGTGGATTGCCTCGAAGCTTTTATTGATGGCATCTGTACTTTTCATTTCCTGCTTCTCAATTGAAGACAGCAATGCCTCGATCGCGCTGAGTGGTGCAATCAGCCCCGACATATCAACCCAGTCACCCCGGCCCTTATCAGAATCAGGTTTCAGTCTTGCCCGAATTTCAGTGTCTGATTTAAACTCCATCCCCTCAAGCCGTTTAATCACAGAGTTACCTATAAATTTATCTATCCCCATCTGGTATAGCATTATACCCCGTTCTGCAGCAGAAGTTTTCATCTTCATCCTGTCAAATGTGATATAAGGCTGGTCTGCAGATACTCCCTCCATTAATTTGCGAAGCAGTTCCCTGCCGCTCATCATTTTACCCACCGTGAAGGGACTCAGCAGGTTGAAGTTGATCTGGTCAAGCTTCCTGGAATCCTTGCGCACATCTCGCTTTGGCCATTTCTGCGCATCACGGATTGTTCCGACACTGCGAAGGTTAATTCCCGGTATGAGGTGAGATTCGTAATTCACCTCTGCCAGGTATGAAAACGGGAACAGTGTAGTGTCCACGTTATGGTAATGACGCCCGACAACAAGGGTGAACGGGCCGATACGCGAAGGCCAGAGAACATATGAGTCACTTGTTGTCTTTGACCCCCGTTCCATAATTCCCTGATGGATCGGACCCAGCTTGTACATGTGATTGCTCTGGTTCGATCCGCTGCCGGCGTTCATGAATGAGAAGATACCGGCGATAAGAAGGGTCGATTTATGGTGAGTAACAGTGAACGGACCGGCGAATATTGAGCATGCCTCACCATGATAGCCTCCGCAATTTGAAAAGAATAGTGAATTTTCAGCTGAGTACTGTTTAGAGAGGGTACAGCCCTGCCCGATGAAGCACTTGTCTATCACTGCAGCATCGTTAACTTTTGATCCTGAACAAATTATGAAGTGATCCATGATGACGTCATTGCCAATGAAAACCGGATCCTTGAATGAACTGTTCACTGAACCTTCAGCCAGCCTCGAAACATCTTCAATAACGGCTCCGTTACCGATCCTTACATTCTTAATGGTACCGCATCCGGCAATGTATGATCCGGAACCAATTTCTCCACGGTCAGATTTTATGCTTTCGGCATAATGATCAATCAGCTTCTCAATTACCTCAATGGCAGCAGGCCTGTGACGATAGAGAGTGATGATGTATGCCATATGTGAAGTGAGCCTGTCCCATATTGGCACTTCCCTGCCACCCGACTCATTCAGTACTGCTACGCGGGTTCCGTTTCCGAAAGATGTGCGCCCTTCAGTTGAAATATGACCGCAGTTACGTATTACTACGCCTTCGCCAATGTCATAGTTGGCTATGAAACCCGTAATATCCGTAATAGTGACATTGTCTGCTATTGTACAATTATGTATATGAGCATTTCTGATACCATGCTGCAGAGGCAGCCCGCATCTCTCACGTGCAATACCGTTGAAAAGACCCATCTTCACAATGCCTGAGAAGGTAACGTTCTGAATTCTTTCAGCATTGAAAGGTTCTTTGACAAAGACACTTCCCCAGGAATTGCTTCTGCAGCCTGAGGCTTCGAGGCCTCTTATCTCCCCGATGCTCAGATTTCTGTAACTGTCAGCCATATTACTCTGGTTTTATTATTCAACTGTAACAGATTTTGCCAGATTACGAGGCTGATCAACATTGCAGCCACGCAATACTGCAATATGGTAAGAGAAGAGCTGCAGGGGAATAACAGCCAGGACAGGAGCAAATACAGATACTGTTTCAGGCACCTCCATGACATAGTCTGCCATCTTGCTGATTACCTGATCACCTTCGGTAACGACTGCAATCACTATACCCTTGCGTGCCTTGACCTCCTGTATATTACTGACTATCTTGTCATATGAGTTCTCTTTTGTGGCCACCACCATTACCGGCATATGTTCATCTATCAGTGCTATCGGGCCATGCTTCATCTCAGCGGCAGGGTAACCTTCCGCATGTATGTACGATATCTCTTTTAGTTTCAGGGCTCCCTCAAGGGCAACTGGATAGAGAAGGCCTCTTCCCAGGTAGAGCGCATTTGTTGAATCCTTGTATATTTTTGCCAGGGCCAGAGCCTGATCATTTACCTTAAGTGTATTCTCAATCTTCACAGGCAGAGATACCAGCTCTTCTATCAGGCTGCGGTAACGTATTTCATCAAGCAAGCCCTTGCGGTAACCTGTTTCAAAAGCGATCATTGCAAGCGTAACCACCTGTGTAGTGAAAGCCTTTGTTGATGCAACGCCTATTTCGGGTCCGGCATGAGTGAAGACACCGGCATTTGTCTCACGCGATATTGATGATCCTACCACATTGCATATACCCAGTACCATAGCACCCCGTTCCTTGGCGAGTTTTATGGCCGCGAGCGTGTCGGCCGTCTCACCGCTCTGGCTGATGGCAAGAACTATATCACCTTTCTTAATCACAGGGTCACGGTATCTGAACTCAGAGGCATACTCAACCTCAACAGGTATCCGGCAATACTCTTCAAGGATATATTCACCTACCAGCCCGGCATGCCATGAAGTGCCGCATGCCACAATAAGTATCCTGTCTGCTGAAGCCATTGTGTCAAAGACATTATGAAGCCCTCCTAGCATCAGGCCTGACTGATTCGGCAGCACCCTGCCCCTGAAAGTGTCATGTATTGCCCGTGGTTGTTCGAAGATCTCCTTGAGCATGAAATGAGGATAGCCCTCCTTGTCAATCTCACCTATCTTCAGATCAGCTTTTTTGACATCAGGTTCAAAAGGTTTATTCTTTATAGCCTTCAGAACCATTTCATCTTTGCTGATTACAGCCAGGTCATCATCATTCAGATAAATGACGCGCTGGGTGTGCTCCACGATGGGAGTGGCATCGGAGGCGACAAAGTTTTCTCCATCGCCAACACCTATCACCAGGGGCGAACCTTGCCTGGCGGCAAACATCTTGCCCGGTTCATCACGACAGAAGACCGCGATGCCGTAGGTGCCTTCCACCTTATTCAGGGCCATAATAATAGCCTGTTCTGCCGTCAGGTCACCCTCCAGATAGAGGTGCTCCATCAGATTGGCCAGCACTTCAGTGTCAGTCTGGCTTGTGAATTTTACGTCCCTCCCTTCAAGGTGACGCTTGATACGTCCGTAATTCTCAATAATGCCGTTATGAACTACGATGAAATGACCCCGGTATGAGACCTGCGGATGTGCGTTAATCTCGTTGGGTTCACCATGTGTCGCCCACCGTGTATGTCCCATGGCAATAGTGCCGCTCACATCTTTGCCATTGACCATCTCTTCAAGGTCGCGAACCCTGCCTGCACACTTGAATATCTGTGTCTTCCCGCCGTCATTGACAGCGATGCCGGCAGAGTCATATCCTCTGTATTCAAGCCTCTTAAGTCCGTTAATTACAATGCCGAGGGCGGGCCTCGATCCAATGTAGCCTACTATTCCGCACATAATAACCCTCTATTAAAGATTAATTATCAGTAGATCGAGTATGAGAACTCAAGCCTGACGGTGGGGTTGTTCCCGTTAGCCTTGAATATCGCATTACGTTCAAACGATGAAGGGTAGTACATCTCAACCGATGGATTGTCAATCTCACCTTCCAGGTATTCCTGGATAAAAGTCGGGATGTTGAATATGTAGTAGTCTTTCAATTTGTAGTAGGTCCCATCCAGAAACCCCGGATCATGAAGCAGGTCAGGCACAGGTTCCAGGTTGCCTTCGCTGTCGCGGTACCTGAGATAGATCCTCGGTGGCATCAGGCTGTCAGCAAATGTTACACCGTCAAGGAGTACCGGAACGTAAAGCCGTGCCTCATTCACCGCAATACGCCCCTCTTCCCTGAAGGAAGAGAGTGAAGGCAGATCAAGTCTTGTATAAACACCCTTAAGGCCCTGTAAATAGACTACAGTGTCAGTAACAAGATCATTAATATGCTTTATCTGCTTGTCAGGATCGGCAGTGGTAAAATCATGCTTGTACTTGTTATAGTTCACTGCTCTTTCCGTCGCAACAAATGAATATGTATACTTCGTGTCAGATGTGTCATGAAAATGAATTGTCAGGGCAAGGGGACTGTCTGCTGCGGTCATGCTTATGAGTACCGGATCAGCCTCGCTTCTGAGTGCTACATAAAGACCCTTGAAATAGTCAGTATAGAACTCCGTGGCAGGCAGGAACATGCTGGTATCTCTGAGCAGGTATTCCGCAACCCAGTTCTCGAGCCTGATGCTGTATGATGAGTCGGCTTTAAGCGCAGGCAGCGGATACTCACCAAGGAACTTGATTGTATCAGGATCCTGATTTGAGAAGTACTCGACTGTATCGCGCAGGAAAGTCCCGGTCTCATAAAGCCTTAAATAATGCACTCCCGAGGTGTCACCGTCAATCTCTGAAGCCAGAAAACGAAAGAAGATCGAATCAACTGTATATACATAATCGTTCCATGGCGTTATAAGTCGCAACTGGGTAATAAACTCGCAGGTAGTCGTTCCGAAATATATATCCCTGATACCCCCGGCAGTCAGTTCCGTACTGTTGGTTGTGACAGAGCTTTCATCGTACATTGTATATGCCTTTATACTGACGGTGTCTGTCGATACTATCCTGACAAAATCGTCTTCAGGTAAAAGTCCGATCCCGATGTTTGTGGGGTCATCGGAACATGAGGATAAAATAAAAGCTGTAAAAGCGAAGAAAGATATTAAAGAATGCTTCAGTCTGATTCCCAGACCCTGATGTGCACTATTTTTTACTGTCCTGTAGAAGCTTGTCATAAAAATCATTGTATGCATCAATATAATTCTCATCTCCCTGGTAATCAAGGAGAGGCTTGTCCATACCGGCGAGATGTTTTCTGACCTTGTCATCAATTTTCTCACATCCGATAATAATGCCGTCAGAATTGTCAGTGGCCAGCTGTGTAAGGCTCAGGAAGTCAGTGTTCTTGA
>JAKEGI010000077.1 GCA_022615595.1 Bacteroidales bacterium
CTGATGCCGGAGGCATCAAAGGTTAATAGCCGGGGGTGACAACCCCCGGTTATGCCGCGAGAGCGGCATGCGCCGGTACAATGATGAAGAACAAAGACCGGGTGCTCTTTCCCGGCGCGAAGCCGGGTCTTCAGACAGAGGCCTGCAATTGGAAGTTTCTGAAAAGAAAAATCCCTGCTTCCGCCTGCGGAATCACAATGAGGATTACTCTCCGCCATCCGGCGGATCGTGATCCTCAATGGGGGTGCAGCCCACAGAAAAACTTTAAAACTATTTTGTTATGTCGAATATAATCAACATAAATAGTGTATATTTGTCGTATTGAATCGACATAATGATGGAAGGTTTATTGGAATTTCAGGAAAATATACTGCGTCAGATTAAGAATGATTTCCGGAGATATTTGCATAACCGGATTAACTGGAAACATAGGATGATTGGGATTAAAGGGCCAAGAGGAGCAGGAAAAACCACATTGATGTTACAGCATTTAAAATTTGATCTTGGAGTTCCTCCGGAGGCACTTTACATCACTGCTGACCATAACTGGTTCTATAATCATAGCTTGTTTGATGTCGCAAATGACTGGCATAAGCAGGGAGGAAAGATATTTTTTATTGATGAGGTTCATAAATACCCAAATTGGTCAGCGGAATTGAAAAATATTTACGATGGATTACCAGAGATGCAGGTAGTTTTTTCTGCATCTTCTGCATTGGATATTTACCGTGGGGAAGCCGATTTAAGCAGGCGAGTTATTACCTATTTGCTTGCAGGACTTTCTTTTCGTGAGTTTATATTATTTACAAGAGGAATAAAGTTTGAGGCAATAAATATTGATGATATCAGGAAGAATCATCAGAGTCTAAGCCGTATGGTTACTGAGGATTTTCGTCCATTGCCTGCATTCCGAAAGTATTTGGAAGTCGGTTATCTGCCGATTATTGCTGAAGGGGAAGATACCTATCTGTTGAAATTGAAACAGGTGATTAATACAATTGTGGACATAGACCTTGCCTATATTTCTTCTTACAATTCAGGAACAGCAGTAAAGGTCAAGAAATTGTTGGGTGTAATAGCAGAATCAGTACCCTTTAAACCAAATATTGCTGCACTGGCCAGGAAGCTTGATCTGAGCAGAGACAGCGTCTATCAATACATCTATCAGTTAAAAGATGCAAGATTGCTCAATACTCTAAGTTTTGAGGGGAAAGGCGTATCAACACTTCAAAAACCTGAAAAAATCTTTCTGGAAAACAGCAATCTTGCCTTTGCCCTCAAAGAAAAACCGGATATTGGCAATATAAGGGAAACATTTGTTCTGAATCAACTGCTTAATGCTGGTTTGAAAGTCAGTTCTCCGGTTGAAGGCGACTTCATTACAGATGGATTGACAATAGAAGTAGGTGGGAAGGGCAAAAATAGTGAACAGGTAAAACATATGGATAATTATATTATTGCTTCCGATAATCTCGAAACAGGAGCGGGAAACAAAGCGCCTGTCTGGTTATTTGGGTTTCTATATTGACCTGAATTGTCACTTTATCAAAAATGATCAATAGTCATAGGGAGGATTATTCTCCCCCATCCGGCGGATCATGATCCTCTCAGGGGGTGCAGCCCAAAGAAAAATCCCTGTCAGCCTCCTTCGTCGGCTGCCGGGTCTTTTTATTTTTAACCCTCCCTTGAGCTAGCTCAGGTCGGGCTAAAAACAAAAATCCCCGCCGCTTTCGCGACAGGGCTTTTTCTTTGTAGCGGAGGGAGGATTCGAACCTCCGACCTTTGGGTTATGAGCCCAACGAGCTGCCACTGCTCCACCCCGCAATATCGAATGCAAATATACAGGGAAAATCTGAAAACACCAAAATTAATTCTGGTTTGTTCGGGATATCATGTGTAACGACGCCCTAGTAGGGCGTCGCTACCGATGCGGTGACAACAAACTCCGGCGGATTGTTGATCGTCTTCTTGACAAGACAGAGCTCTGCCGCATTGATAACTGCAGCCTTGTACTTCTCAGGAAAATCGGCTGGCAACTGAATATCGAGGCTTATCGATGCCGGTAATCTCTTTTCGGGATCAAACGCCACAGACTGAATAATCTTTATATTGTCAGTTGGTATCTCCCGCTGGTCACAGAACGACTTGACATATATTCCGGCACAGGTGCCAACCGATGCAAGAAAAAGATCAAACGGAGCCGGAGCAGTATTGCCACCGCCACCGCGTACAGGCTGATCAGTCCTGATCAGATGACCGTTGAGGTGCGCCGTGATCACCTTCCCGCCATCAAATGTTACTTCCATAGTATGTAAAATTTTTATTTATGTTTCTAAAGATAAACACTACTAAGTTCAGAGCCGCTGTGAGGTCATAAGAAAAACATCAAACTGCTTAATCGTGTCATCAGAAATATTTTTGCTGACAACATACACTTTCCCATGATTCACTCTCCCGAAACCTGCTTTTTCAATCACCCCTGACAGCACCTCAGGATCAAAGCCTTTATGGCCATGGAACCCGGAGCCGTGAAATGAGCCATCCTCGCTGAAGAGATCGGCAATCGCAAGGTAGCCGCCGGGGTTAAGCAGGTCGTAAAACTTTTTGATGATGCCTTCGATATCATCAACATGATGAAGTACCATCAGGGTGTAAATCAGATCAAACCTGCGCTCCGTATAACCATCATGCTCAAGGTCAATGTGCATTATACGGAGGTCATCAGCCCCGGAGGCTGCGACCTTTTCATTCAGCACCTTCACCATTCCCGGCGAGTTGTCAATAAGAATGATCTCCTTCAGATGATCCTTCAGGAGAAAACTGAGCAGTCCGGTGCCGGCGCCAAACTCCATCGCGGTCATCTTCGTGGTCAGAGGTATCTGTTTGATAATTCCTGCGGCAACAGCTTCAGCCCTCTCACGGTGCATGAGGCTCTTGTCCCACTCAGCTGCCTTAATGTCAAATTCATTCATGTTTAAATGTTGCTTTATCACTGCTTTGCCCTTATTAACATCGGAGACAATAATAATGTTTTTCTTTCTCAAATTATGTTCTAAAATACCTACTGCCTGTTACCTATTGCCTTATTATTTGCGATATTGCATGAGCCGGCAATGATTAAAGCACCGGCATCTCAAAACATTCAACCATGAAAAAAATCATCATTTCTGTCAGTCTGTTAAGCATATACGTCATGTCACATGCACAGTCATTCAACACATTCCCTGTCACCACCCAGAAGCCCCCGTTGCATGGCAGCCACTGGATGGCTGTCACAGGTAAGCCCATGGCAGCAACGGCCGGGGCAATGATATTCACCCGGGGCGGTAACGCTATCGATGCCGCATGTGCCATGCTGGCAGCCACATGCACCATGTGGGACGTGCTCAGCTGGGGAGGTGAGACGCAGGCCCTTATCTATAACCCGAAGACAAAGAAAGTCATTGCCATAAACGCCCTCGGCGTCGCTCCGACAGGAGCCACCGCTGAGTTCTATAAGTCGAAGGGGATGAAATATCCTCCCGAGTATGGCCCTCTTGCAGCAGTGACGCCGGGCACACCGGGCGGACTGATGACCATGCTTGCCGAATACGGAACCATGAGCCTGAAAGAGGTGCTGGCCCCGGCGATGCAGATGGCAGCAGGGTATGCCATCGAGGCACAGACCGCCAATTCGATTGAGAGACAGAAGGAGAGGATAAAACAGTGGCCCTACTCTGCAAAGGTGTTCCTGCCTCATGCCGGAGAGACGCGGGAAGCCCCCTCAGCCGGAGAGATATTCATTCAGTCAGACCTGCTTGCCACACTGACAAAGCTGGTGGAGGCTGAGCAGATGGCTCTCAAGAAGCGTCTTTCAAGAAAAGAGGCCATATACGCAGCTTATGACCGCTTTTATAAGGGCGATATCGCGAAGGAGTTTGTCAGGGGCAGCCGCGAGCAGGGCGGACTGGTGACCGAGGAGGATCTTGCAGCATGGAAGGTGAAGATAGAGGAGCCTCTGATGACAACCTATCGCGGCATTGAGGTATACAAGCTCCAGCAGTGGACCCAGGGACCGGTGATGCTGCAGACACTCAACATACTCGAGAACTATGACCTGAAGAGCATGGGCTATAACTCCACCCAATACATCCATACCCTTTACCAGGCTATGAACCTCGCCTTTGCTGACCGCGACTTCTATTACGGCGACCCTGCCTTCCCGCCCGAGGAGCCGATGAAGGGTCTGCTGTCAAAGGAGTATGCAAAGGAGAGGAGCAGGCTTATCAATACCCAACGTAATGATGCCGGTGCCAGCCCCGGCGACCCTTATCCGTTCGAGGGAAAAACCAATCCCTTCATGACCCTGCTGAACTCATGGGAGAGCTCTGCACGCAACATTTACCCTTCCGATGATCCTTTGACCTACGAGCGTTTCCTTGACTCATTTACTGCCGGAACGACATCAATAGAGGCGGCTGACGAGGAGGGATGGGTTGTCTCTGTCACACCCAGCGGAGGATGGATACCGGCATGCATTGCAGGTAACACAGGCGTTGGGATGAGCCAGCGAATGCAGTCTTTCGTTCTTGACGAGAAGGAGAATCCCTTCAATGTGGTTGAACCTGGAAAACAGCCGCGCGTGACACTGACACCCACCCTTGCCATGAAGGACGGCAAGCCTTTCATTGCCTTTGCAAAACAGGGTGGCGACGAGCAGGACCAGCTGCTGCTGCAGTTCTTCCTTAATGTTGCCGAGTTCGGTATGACAATACAGGAAGCCTGCGAGGCGCCTTCATTTAAAACCCTGCAGATGTACTCGAGCTTTGGCGCTCACGAAAAGGTGCCCGGCGGACTGGTACTTAATAACAACATGCCCCAATGGGTTAGAAAAGAGCTTACCGGCATGGGTTACAGGCTGTCGTTCCAGGAGAGAACCAGCGGACCGGTGAATGCAATCGGATTTGACCATCAGCACGGCACCTTCTGGGGTGGCTCAAGCAACTTCGGGGAGGATTATGGAATAGGGTGGTAGTCGTGAGGCTGAAAGTCTGTGAAGTAAA
>JAKEGI010000078.1 GCA_022615595.1 Bacteroidales bacterium
TACTGTTCCCCTGCGAGGCGCTTATACCGTGCGGATCGTGACATATATTACAGGGGGCTCTCTCTTCGCTGATATGTCTGTTATGATATGGGAATGAATTGTTCCCGAGAATTGAGGTACGGCTATGGCAGCTGTAACACAGTTCATAGGCCGACGCTGATTCTATGGTGTTATCAGCCTTTTCATAACGGTATTTAAGTATAGACGGATAGATTGACCCATGGGGCCCCTGCGGTGATCCGGCACCGTTGCTTGCATGACAGTGTGTGCAATAGATGACACTTGACTCAGTATAATCCGGGGCAATCAGGCTCGGCGAATCAGGGTTCTTCCCGGGCCCGGTGACAGGGTGGTATGAGGGACCACTGAGAGCGAATTCGAGCCTGACATTGTTCTGCTCAATCAGTCGGGCAGTGCGGCTCGGAGGTTTATTAGGGCTATCGGCGTGACATCTGTAACATAATTCATATTCATATTGAACAGGATTTACGGGGCTGCCTATCTGGTTTATGCCCCCTACCCCAATAATAAAGCCATTGGCTGTCGGCGCAGATGCTGCAAGCACTCTGACAGCATGCGGGTTATGACAATCTTCGCACTCAACATGCATGTTGGATACAAGTTCATCCTCGGTTGCATCATGAGTCAGTGTATAACCGTATACATTATGAATATATGGTTTTGAGAACTGGCTTCTAATGTCCTTTGATGCTACATTTCCATCATGGCAATTGAGGCAGTTACTTTCCTCTGCCAGGTAGTTCATTAGCCTGCTCTTGCCACCTGCACCGTGCGGGTTGTGACAATTCTCACATCCATTTTCTGTTACATTGGTGTATGGAGTATGCTGCCACGGATCAGTCCCGGTTCCGGTCCATGTTTTGGTCGAACTGCTATGGCTTGACTGGCCCCAATAGTTTCGGTCATGGCACCTGAAGCACATATCGGAGAACTGGTTTGAAGCTACCAGAAAATCACTATATACATTACTATGAGGGTCATGACACGAAGTGCATTGAACCTTGCCGGACTCAAGAGTAACCGGATGTGAAATGGATGAGGGGTCCTTAAGCTGACCGTCAGACGCCATTAGGGCAGAGTTGTAAACAAATGACACTGGATGATCATCAGAGAGATCGCTTGTCAAATTACTTCTTCCCGGTGGCAGCCTGGTCACACCGCCGGAGAAACTTATATCATTCGTCAGGCTTATGACGTTGCCAAGGGCAATGGTGCCATCATGACAGGAGAGGCACAATATTGAAGAACCGTCAGGTTGCCCTGGCACAGCCTGAAGCGTGGTGCTATTATACAGAACATAGGTTGCCCCAGGGTCCTCCCTGTTCCAGAGCGGACCCGAAGGAGAGCTGTTATGAGGCGTATGACAGAAAATGCATATCTCCGTCTCAGATGTAGCCTTGACTGTTCCGGGACCGGTGACTGATAAATTATGCACCGTATTCACCACTGACTGAGAGTGAATAATGCAACTGCAATAGAAGAAGCACACTATAGCGGTAAGCCTTCCTTTAGTCATCTCTGGTCATTCTTTATTAACTGGTAAACCTGTATCCTGCTGTTATAGGTGTCTGCAATATATATGAAATCGTTCTTATCAATAAAAATACCGGAAGGCATCCAGAACTGATATTCGCCTCTGCCCTGTGTGCCAAAATAATAGAGCAGCCGTCCTGATATATCAAATATCTGAACAGTATTGAACAGGGCATCAACCACATAAATATTCCCCTGCGAGTCTGTTGCCACCCCCCTGGGTCTGGCAAAAGTGCCTGTCACATCCCCGGCCTTACCAAAGGAACCTATAAAATCTCCTTCACCTGAGAGTATCTGAACCCGGAAATTCATGGAATCAACAATATAAACCCTGCCTGCTCTGTCAATCCATATGTAGGTGGGAAAATTGAATTCAAGAGGGCCCCTTCCTCTCAGACCGATGGTCTTTATCCGCTTGCCTTCCGTATTAAAAACCGAGATACGGTGAGATCCTGTCTCTGCAACCCATATCTCCCCTCTTGTCTCTGAGAAGGCAACTCCTGTAGGCCGGGAGAGAGTTGATGCATCATTAAACTGTCTGACTTGTCTCCCGTCGATTGACAACACGTATACCTCATTCAGGCGGGAATCGGTAAAAAGAATTCCTGCCCTGCCGAATGAACATATCCCGACCAGCGAGGGGAATGATGAGTATTTCTTTCTGAATACCGGCAGCCTGTCAGTTTTCCCGTCCAGATGATGCAAAATGGTTCCGTCTCCCTGGTTAACAATCCATATATCCTGAGTTCCTGATGCCAGAACAGTTACCGGACTATTATATACTACGGACTCATTGCCGGCTATGAAGTTATAGATATTTTCAAAGAAGCCCGCTTTCTCCTTACCGGCTGGCGATGGTAAAGTAGCAACATACCTTATGAATGGATCTTCTGCCATAGCGTTCTGCGTCGTCAGTCCGGACACCTGACCGCCAGGCAGCCATGCAAATGAATATACCATGATCAATATCAGTAACTTCATTGCCTGGCATTTTTTTGAACAGGTACCATTACCTCTTCAGGGATTGTCCTGTCATATTTTTTCTCAGAGTGACAGGCTGTGAGACACGACCCCCCGTTTTCTGTTACATCAAAACTGATTTTCATCTCCCAGTTTCCA
This sequence comes from Bacteroidales bacterium, assembly GCA_022615595.1. Classification (GTDB taxonomy): domain Bacteria; phylum Bacteroidota; class Bacteroidia; order Bacteroidales; family VadinHA17; genus SR-FBR-E99. The sequence goes on from JAKEGI010000078.1 coordinate 2,674, forward strand.
AACTTTAGCTTATCAATGATCAGTTTTTCATTCTGTGTGCCATGGGCATCATGGCACATGGAACAGCTTCTCCCCTTCTCCCGGTTTCCATGGACATAATGCAGATTAGTCGTACCATTTCTGAACCCGGTACCGTATTCGGTAGTCTCAGCCAACAGAAGATCTGTATCGTGACACAGGAAACAAAGCTCGTATGCGTCGGTGGAGGGCAATACATACTGATCTGCAGGATAACCGGCAACGAGCAAAGTACTCTTCTCAGAAGAATGGGGCAAATGGCATATTACGCATCCACCCTCAACGGCCTGATGAACAGATTTTACACTGGTGATGAGCTGGCGTATATTTTTAATCCTCCGGGATTCAGTAACTATTGTTCTGCCATGGCAGCTGAGGCACAAATCGTTTGGACTTCTGATCAGCAATTTATTCTGGGGAGATGAATGTGGATTATGACAATTCATGCATGACACTTTATCATTCATCGGTCCGTGTATTACCGGCATCGTTCCTGAGTTATCCTGAATGTCAGTATGACACATATAACAGAGGTCCGGCACTTTATCTGCCAGGACAAATCCACTTACATCGGGTTGCGGATGTTCAGCGCCAGTAGGGGTATGACAGATGTCACAGGTTGTTTTAAGCTCAGGATGGACGACATCATTCCCGGTCAGGTCACTGTGACAGGTAATGCACTCTGTCTTAACGGTTTCAGAGTCAACATGTCTTATACCTACTAAAGACAGAATGAGGAGAATAACTATAGCTATGAAATACCCTGGCATATCCTTTTTTATTAAAATTTCCGTACAACCTCAATAAAAGTACCGAGGAAAGCAAAATCACTGTTCAGGTACTTTCTGCTGTACATCTCCAGACCTCCTTTAAAATATAGTTGCCTTACAGATGATGATATCCCCAGCCTGGAGGTTATGAGATCCAGGTCGATGTTCTGACCTCTCTGGCTCAGGTAGCCCCCCTCAAGGTCTATCCTCGTCCTGAAACTGAAACTGTAGGTTATCTTACCGGTAAGATTAACATGCAACTGATTGAATTCATCATCCAGAACCTTATAATCCAGAACATTGCCATTTATTGAAACAAGTAGCTTCGAAGCCAGGCTCAGGTTCAGATCAAGGTAGTATCTCAATCTCCTGTAGGGAATAATGTTACTGCTATAATTGTCATATTCAACCCCGAGCCCTGCGAAGCCAAAATCAAGCCTGCCACCATAGATATTCTGATCGTAATAATTCAGGGTAAGAAAATCGGTCTCCTCCATATTATGGTAATCCTGGAAAGAGCCCCTGTAATATATTTCAATCAGCTTTCCGAAAAACTGAACCCCTGCTGCTACCGAGTTATTGTTAGCCTCAAAGCTGTACGAGCCGGGTTGTATGGCTGTATAATCTGCATTAATAGTCTGATTGTCTGCAATCTGACCTCCAGGCACCCTCTGTATCTCCAGGTAGTTATTCCTTTCGGTGATGGTGTAGTCAAAATTCAGCTGGTAGATGATTTTGCCGGTTATATCCTTTATCAGAAGCGTTGACGGGTTTGCATAAGGCTTATCAAGGAGGGTGATCTCTGAGTCTGACAGGATGTGCTCTTCATTTACAATTCTTACCGGGGCTGATATCCCGGTCATGTCATAGTTGCTGTGATAATAACGGTATGAAAGATTTATTCTGCCTGTACCGATCCTTTTTGTATAACTGAGATCAAAACCCATTCTTAGATCCGTTTCACTATAAATGGTCTGCTCAATCCCCGAATAATCAGTGAAAATACCTGATGACAGACTTTCAAACAGCTGGTGATTTATCGATCCCCTGATCCTGTTCTGTGATAAAAGTTGAGAAGGGTCTTCAAGCCTGTAATAGTTATATCCGGCATTGAACCTGAAGCGGGCCGGAAGGCTGAACATCAACCTTTCGATCGCTTCAACCTTGCTGAAAGGATAATCACCTTCCTGGTCATAGAATGACAAAAGTGAGTTAAAGCTGTAATTTCTTTTTTTGTCAAAGTACAGGTTATCAGTCAGGGAGACTCTGTTGATAATATTACTTACCTCTGATGACCCTGCATAGTTATATGTGTAATCATCGCGGGTATATATGAGTTCATTCATGTCATTCTTGCCAAAGGTTTTCTCCACCCTCCCCAGGATATTATTCTGTGTCATTGAGAAATCTCTTCCTGTCTGAACTTCCTGCTGCCTCCAGTCTGACTGGCGGTAAGAGACTGAGAGAGGAAGGAATTTATTATTAAGCGATAACATCCCTCCCCATTGACTGTTATCAGTCTTGATATTTGTCAGCAACTCCCGGTTAAAATAGGTCTGGTTCAAGTTAACAAAGGCATTCATGCTGATTGCCTTATTTCTGAATACAGCAGTTCTGAAGTCGAATTTCTTCAGTGTTCTCACTTCGGACCTGTCCGGCACGAGCAGATAGGTTTCATTTCGCGTTTCCGGGTTATATTCGAGGTCAAGGTTCAGGTAGACCACATCGGGGTTCCATAAATAACTTGCAGTGTTAAGCATTATCCCGCCAATAAAGTAGAGGCTCTTCTGATCTTCTTCAATATCTCCGATTAGACTCTTCTGCTCCCGGTAGAGGCCTTTAAGCTTTAATTCACCATTAACCGATTGCAGACGAAAGAATCCGTTGGTGGCAGTCTGCGAAAATGAGAGGCTGCTGCTTAACACTGCTGTCAAAACCGCTATTTGCTTTAACCCCTTCAACTTTGAAGAATAATCAGTTTAATATGAAGCTGTCGTCTCCCCCGTGAGGGTTATGACATGATATGCATTCGTTATCAGCTATCTTGCCGTGAGCACTGTTTTCAAAGACAGCCTGAGCCTCATGACACTCAAGGCAAAGCGGCTGTCCAGTCCTGACCAGCAACTTTTTATTTTTTGACATATGCGGATTATGGCAAGTAGTACAATAGCCCCCTGCAACAGGACCATGAATGTATTTATATTCCGTTGAATAGTCGCTGTGGCAGGCATAGCAAAGGTCAGGCTGTGGCATAATGAGATCACTCTTCAACTTTTCGTCATGACAGCTGAAACATACATTCTCACTATAGGGATAATGTGCAGAATAACCAATTGTCACCTCAACCGGAACCGCCCGGAAAACTTCTGAATTAAAATCACTCTCATCCGGAACAACTGAGGACTCAGCATCTGCGCTGTCAGCCGGAGGAACTCCGTCAAAGAAGAATGTCAGCAGGTTATTGCTGATTTTAGGAGAGCATGAAATCGAGAATGAAATTACTGCAAACGACAGATACTTTAATATTTTATAAATTATAACCACCTGTCTGCCTTTTCATCTTGTTTCAACAAATCCATAAACACTCAACTTGTCAGGGCCATACTGATTTGTAACAAAGATTAAATATTTGAGCATGAAGCTATCATCCACATACTCATTGAAGTATTCAAGTCCGGTATAAGAAATAGTAATATCAGCCGGCAACCACATGTCACCATGACTGGAATAAGGGCCACCGAAAAACATAAGGACCTTTCCCTCGTTGTTAAAGATCTGAACATTCTCAAAAGCAGCGTCAACCACATAAAGGTTTGATCGTTCGTCAACTGTCACACCCTTAGGCCTCATGAGCTGTCCGGCATAGTAACCCTGACCACCGACAAAACTCCGGAAATCACCCTCAGGTGAAAATTTCTTAACTCTGTTATCACCCAGGTCAGAGACAAAGATGAATGAGCTGTTGACGAAAAGATTAGTTGGCTGATAAAGATATCCATCATCACCCGGCTCCATCTCCGGGAACTTAAATAACAAGCTATATGTCTCTTTATCATAAACATAAATCTTCTGGTCTTTTATTGAGGCAACATAGATACTGTCGCCTCTTACGACCACATCTGTAGGCTTGTAGGTTTCGTCTGACTCTCCGAATTCAGAGAAATATTTTCCTTCTTTATTGAATACAACCACCTGTCGGCGATTGCCGTCTGCCACATAAAGGAAGCCGTTATCATCAACCGAACAGTTGAGAGGCAGTTGTAACTGGCCCCTTCCCTTAGGGATAAAATAGTCAAAGCTCTTTTTAGAAAGATCCAGAAGCACCAGCCCACCCAGACCAGTATCACATATATAGACCATTGAGTCACTTACTGTAACACCATAAGGCTTAATTATAGACTTAGGGACCTCCTCTCCATAGAGAAATCTGTTGAACGCTGACTGCTTCCCATTTATATCAGATGACACGCTTATTGAAGTGAGGTACTGAATCCTGGTCGTATCAGGAGGAGGCGGATAGATGACCAGATCATCTGTTAATGTAGATTTACTTAAGTCACTGGTACACGAACAAACTATCAGGATAATAAAGGTAATAAAGGCAACAGGGTGAATTCTCTTTATAATCATCTTAAAGAATATTTCTGACAACCTGAAAGAAAAACGTCAATCAACTTACTGATAAGACTTTAGTCCGGATAATATCCCTATTTCCTGTGACAGGTAAGACAGAGCTGACTATTGACGTTGCTCATTTTAAGAAGGTGAGGAACATTATATTTGTTATGGACATCATGACACGATGCGCATTCCATTTTGCTGGCAAAAAGCATATCATCGGCAATGGAACCGCCAAGCCCTGAATTGGTGGTTGTAGGTGCTCTCAGCCCACCGTCGGCCGTTGCAAGCGCATCTGTATATTCAAACGATATCGGATGCTCTTTGCTCATATCATTGCCTGAAACACCTCCTATCCTTGATTCAGCGGGAATGTAGTTCGTACCCGTAGTTATGTTGCCAAAGTTTTCCAGGGCAACAGTTCCGTCATGACAGCTGAGGCAAAGTTTTGAACTTGCACTCGGGTTTGTAATTGTTAATCCTCCCTGGGTGTCAAAGGTGGGAGAATTGTAAAGCGTATATGCAACCACTGCGGTGGACTGGTGATTCCACAATGGCGCTGAAGGTTCATTTTTCGCATTATGCGTAGTATGGCATACTCCGCACATCCTGTTCTCTGCCGGTGCCCATGATCTGCCTGAAAAATCATGCTTGGTCCCGGCGATCTGGGAAGTAACTGACTGGCTAAATACAAATGCGGTCAGGAAAACGAGTCCAAAATAATGCTGTGGTTTCATAATTACTATTTTCTTTGTTTTCTAAGTAAAGCCTGTATGCAATTTATAAAATTTCCTGCATTTAGTGAAAAAGATGTTGCTGGCGTATTTCGAGGGTTACTGTCTTCAAGGCAAAGGATTTGTTTTAATATCTGAACCCATTTTGCTGCTGATAATTTACACTATAAACTGAAACGATAATGAAGAATCAACTTATTTATTTTGCCCTTGTACTTTCTCTGAGTGGGTGCAACGGCCCCGATGCACGACGATTAAATAATGGTTCCAGAAATACCGATAGTAAACCGGATGAAATGATTGGCCAGTCACATACAGTTCAGGCAGTTACAGAGAAAGCCAATATCAGTATTGAAGCCTGTGAGGGGTGCGTTACTATAGGTGATCTTATTAAAAATAAAAAATCATACTCATCCAAAACGATCATGATAAAGGGTATGGTTACCAGGTTAAACCCTGAAATTATGGGTAAGAACTGGGTACATATCCAGGATGGAACAGAATATAAGGAGGGATTCGATCTGACCATAACCACGCAGGAAGTGGTTCAGGTAGGTGACGTTGTTACCTTTGAGGGGACAATAGAGCTCGACAAGGACTTCGGGTACGGATACTTTTACAGTATCCTGATGGAGGATGGCAAGATAGTCCGGTAAATGGGCCGGGTCCCTGGTGACCTTATCACATCCGGAGTTTATGGCTTTGTCTCGCCATCATTTTTCACAGGTATCACAAGGCGCATGCCTGCTGTGGGGAAGATAATTCCTTTGTTTGCCTGCTTAAGCTCACTGACAGTGATGCCATATTTTTCGGCAATCTCTGAAAGAGACTCGCCCTTCTGGACCTTGTGTGTCTTCTTCTCAGGCTGCACCGGTTTCTTTGCGGCAGCCACGGGTTGAGGTTGAGGTTGAGGTTGAGCCTGAGGCACTGTTTGAGGTTGAGGTTCAGGTTGAGGTTGAGGCACTGGTTGAGGTTGAGGTTGAGGTTGAGGCTGATCCTTGATGCGGTCAGGCGATTCCTCTTTCGGAGGAGCCTCTGATGAAGGAATCTTCAGCAGCTGGCCCGGAGCTATTCCGTATGAAGCTATCACATTATCACGGTTAATATCCTCAATGGTGACCTTGTAGGTTCTTGCTATTGAATAGAGCGTCTGCCCTTTCTCTACCTGGTGGATGTAATAGA
>JAKEGI010000079.1 GCA_022615595.1 Bacteroidales bacterium
CATGGTCTATTTTACTGTTACGGCACTGAACTTGCAAACATCAAAACATATACCGCATCCGATGCACTTGTCATCGACGATGAAGAACGGCTGTAGACGGGTGCCGTAGATGGCATTCACAGGGCATCTGGCAGCGCATACGGTGCATCCCGTGCACTTGTCAACATCAATACTGAATGTTCTCAGACCCCGGCAGACGTTTGCCCGGCACCGCCGGTCGAAGATATGCTCTTCAAACTCCTCACGGTAGTTGTTCAGGGCGCTCATGAACGGGTTGGGCGCCGTTTGTCCGAGACCGCAGAGCGATGTGTCTTTCATTACCGTGGCAATGGTCTCGAGCTGCATCACCCCCTTAAACCTCTCGAGAGTGGCATTGGAGTCTTCCGTCATGGGCTTGCGGATGACGTTCTCAAGGATCTCGAGCATTCGTCCTGTGCCCTCGCGGCAAGGGATGCACTTTCCACAGCTCTCCTTATGGATGAATGACATATAGTATCTTACGAAGTCAACCATGCAGGTTGTCTCATCAAGGATTATCAGTCCGCCTGACCCCATGGCTATCCCCTTTTCCCAGAGAGCATCATAATCTACGGTCAGGTCAAGATCGTGCTCTGTAATGAATGTGCCGGAGGGTCCTCCGATCTGCAGTGACCTGAAGGCACGTGCATCACGGATACCGTCTGCGATACCCTCAACAATAGTTCTGAATGTGGTTCCCATCTCTACTTCGATGAGACCGGTGAGACGTCCCCTGCCACCGACAGAGAACAGTTTGGTGCCTTTACTCCCGGCTGTGCCCAGGGTGCGAAACCACTCAGGGCCTTGCTCCATGATCAGCGGCACGTTCATGAGAGTCTCGACATTGTTTATTACAGTAGGTTTACCGTACAGGCCGCTGGTGGTAGGATATGGCGGTTTCAGCTCAGGCATGCCGCGCTTCCCTTCAAGACTGCCTATCAGTGCTGTCTCCTCTCCGCAGACAAAAGCGCCTGCCTCCTGTCTGATCAGGATATCGAGATTATATCCGCTGGCGTAGATGTTATGACCAATAATCCCGTATTCGCGTGCATCTGCAAGCGCCTTTTTGAGCAATGCAAGAGGAAGCGCCGAGCCGGTTTTAAGGTAAATGACGGCATTTGATGCACCGGTGCCATATGCGGCGAGGCAGATGCCTTCAATAAGCCTGTGCGGGTCACCCTCCAAAACGGCCCTGTCAGTATATGCACCGGGATCACTCTCCTTGGCGTTGCAGATCAGATACCTGTTGTCAGAGACCGAGTTGAGTGCGTACTTCCATTTCAGTCCTGTCACAAACCCTCCGCCACTGCGTCCGCGCAGACCACTGCGCTCAATGATATCACATACCTCTTCATGAGTGTAGTTGCGTATCGTCTTCAGAAATGACCTGTATCCTCCGCGTGCTATATACTCCTCAATAGATTCAGGATCATAGCAACCGCAGTTGCTCAGCACGACCCTCTTCTGAAGTCTGAACCACGGTATCTCATCAATAAAGGGTATTTTGTTCCATGCCTCAAATCCGGTTGACCCTGACTGACCCACAAGATCCTCCTCGGGCATGTCATTATGGAAAACACCATTCAGCAGAGACTCAATCTTGTCACTGGTTATATTTCTGAATATCAGCCTGTTCTTACCAGGAAGGTGGATGCATATCAGCGGTTCAAAGACAGCCGGGCCATGGCACCCTGTCATGACTACCATTGCCTTTATCCCCATCTCACTTATATACTCTTCAGCAGCTGCAGCACTCTTTCTGCTTCCTGCAATCACTGCTGCCGAACCGCAGGAGACATAAATTACCGGAACAGACGGCTTGTCGCGACGTATCTCTGCCAGGCGCTTCTCTGTTGCAGCAGGTAACTTATCAGAGCCGTGCTTCAGAACCTCTGTTATCAGGAAATTCCTGATATCACTCTTTCCAATTCCTTTCATTTGAGATCTGCCAGAGCTTTCAGTTTTAAAATCATTTCAGGAATCTCCTCAGTCCTGACATGAGTATAAAATGTCTCGCCAACCGATATCACCGGCCCTTCATTGCACCCTCCCATGCATGCTGTCAGCTCATAGCTGAACCTGCCGTCACGTGTTGTCTGGCCAGCGTCAACCCCGAGAGTATCCTTCAATGCGGCAATCACCGGCCCTGAACCGTTGATAAAGCATGTTGTGCCGTTACAAATCCTGAGATGAACCCTTCCGGTTGGAACAAACCTGAACTGGTCATAAAAGGTCGCAAGTCCGTATATCTTTGTCGTTGACATCCCGAGAAAACCGCCGATACGAACGACAGCCTCCTCTGAGAGATAACCGTCCTCTGTCTGGACATCCTGAAGAATAGGTATCAGGCTTTCATGGCTTCCCGACCTGTAGCGGGTGAGAATATCTTCAATTTTACTCATCTGTGAATCAGTACACCATTTACGTCAAAGACAAAAATAATTACTTTTATTGTTATTTCAAAAACAATGTTATTTAATTAACAATAAATATCTGAAATAGAATCTGCAATGATTGGAGGGCAGAAAAAATGTTGTACTTTTGAAAAAAGTGAGACTAACAGGCAATTATTTGAAACAGTCGTATGAAATAGAGATCTGCCTCGGAAGCTCTTGTTTTTCAAGGGGCAACAGGGAGGTGGTGCAGGTCATACGTGATTACCTCAGGAAGAATCACCTTGATGATAAGGTATTATTAAAAGGAGCGCGTTGTATGAACCGTTGCAGCGAAGGCCCCTCCCTGATAATAAATGGCAAGACCTTTATTCAGACAACCCTGACTGATATTGAAAAGATCCTTGAAAGGGAGCTCAATGAACCAGGAAGATGACACTAATGCATTGATTATGAATGCTACTGACCAGGTTATTTACATAAATGAGGAGAAGTGTCGCAACTCCTACTCATGTGTCAGGGCCTGCCCTGTCAACGCCATTGAAGTGAAGCCCGAGAGAAATCACCCGGTTATTATTGCTGACAGATGCATCGGGTGCGGGCTCTGCTATCTCTCATGCTCACCAAGGGCAATAGAATACAAGAACTCGCTGGGGGCCGTCAGGCAGCTGCTCGCGTCGGGCCGCAAGACCGCCGCACTTATTGCCCCGAGCATCGCCTCTGAGTTCGATGACATCACTGACTACCGCAAGTTCGTCGGGATGATAAGGAAACTGGGGTTCGATTATGTGCATGAGGTCTCCTTTGGCGTTGACCTCGTTGCCTTTGCATATAAGAAGCTCTTCGAGGAGTCGAGCGGCAAGTATTATATAACCGCCAACTGCCCATCTGTCGTAGAGATCATTGAAAAGTACTATCCGGGTCTGGTCTCCAACCTGGCGCCCCTCGTCTCACCCATGGTTGCCACTGCCATGGTCACCAGGGATCTTTACGGGGAGGAGGTAGCAAACGTATTTATCGGTCCGTGCATTGACACAAAGGCAGAGGCAGCCATCTACAATGATAAAAGACTCATTGAGGCTGTGCTCACCTTCATCGAGATAAGGCAGCTCTTCGACGAAAATGAGATACAGGAGAAGGTGGTCAAAATGTCGGAATTTGATCCACCCTTCGGCAACTGGGGAGCACTCTACCCCTACCCTGCAGGTATTCTGCAGGCGGCAGGCATCAAGCGTGACCTGGTATCAAGCCATGTCATAACTGCTTCAGGCAAGGAAGATATAATGGAGGCAATCAATGACTTCAACCACCACATCGATACAATAAAACATCACTTCAACCTCTTCTTCTGTCCGGGTTGCATGCTCGGACCCGGCATGATCAGGCACGATGAGAGGTTCAGGAGACGTTCGCTGGTGAAGCAGTACGCAGAAAAACGGGTGGAGACGCTTGACAAGGAACAATGGAGCAAAAACATGAAGCGCTGGTCACGACTGGATTTATCCAGAACCTTTGCTGCAAATGACCAGCGGATACCTGAGCCGTCAGATGAGGCTGTCGAGGAGGTTCTGAAGATCATCGGCAAGGAGAGACGGGCAGATGAGATGAACTGCAATGCATGCGGCTACGGA
>JAKEGI010000080.1 GCA_022615595.1 Bacteroidales bacterium
ACAGTACGGCAGGCAGGTGGCCGAGGAGACCACCATCCTTTACGGTGGGAGCTGCAAGGCATCAAATGCAGCCGAGTTGTTCGCAAATGCCGATGTTGACGGCGGGCTAATAGGCGGCGCTTCACTTGTGAAGGAAGAATTCTGCAACATAGTAAACGCCCTCTGAGAAAGTGATGTACCTGTAAAACAACCTGTCAGGCAGAAGATTTATGAGACAGATGAGAAAGAGCTTCATCACACTCGCAGCAGTTTTGTCACTGACGCTGGCTTCCACAGCACAGGTGACAAACCAGTTTTCTGGTGATGTCTCGTTCTTCGCTCTCGAGCTGACAGCATTCATGGGAAGTTATGTTAGCCTTTCTCAAAAAGCAGAGGTTGACCTGTTCATCTCTGTCTGGGACAGCACACTCTATTCTGAACCGGTGAAGGAACGGATAGTTAATGTGGGAAGCCAGATGAGGAGCAGAAACATCAGGCAGACTCCCGGATTCATTTATTATGTCCGCACGCTGACAGCCTTCGCCCTTAAAGACAGGACACAGGAAGAGATATCAGGATGGCTTGCAGGCCTGAGTGAGGCAATCTTCAACCCGAGATTCTCAAACAGTTCCATTGAGAAGTTTATTGAGGTGACCGGGCTGCTCATTAATGACAATATTATCTATTCCGCCGGAACGATGAAGTGGAAAGCAAAGGGCGGAACTGTTGAGTTTGTCCGTGATACAGTCTTCAAGGTCGATATCACCGGGGCAACCATGACATGCTATCTCACTAAAGACAGTACTGAGATATACGACTTTACAGGCACATATTACCCTGACCTCTTCTCACTCTATTGCCTCAAGGGCGTTATAACGTGGGAGAAGGCAGGGTATGACCGCGAGTCTGTAAATGCCTCAGTAACAGACTTTAATATTGACGTTACGAAGGGAGAATTCACCTGTGACTCCTCACTTCTGACTCACTCAACATATTTCCGTGAACCGGTAAAGGGTATGCTTACTGACAGGGCAGCACAGATCACTTCACCTGAAAAGGCAACGGTACCTCGTTTCGAGACCTATGAAAACCGTTTCATCATTGATGATATTTATAAAGGGGTTGATTACGAGGGAGGGCTTACTCTTGAAGGTGCCCTTGTGAGAGGTACCGGTACCAGCTGGTTTCCGGCAGGAGTCAGGCTCTACAGAAATGACACGCTGTACGTAAGCATTAAGTCACGTAATTTTCTTCTCTCGCAGAAGACGATAAACAGCAGTGAAGCATCTGCCACACTCTATCTTGACAAAGACTCTGTCTTCCACAGTAACCTTGGCTTCTCATATAATACTTCGACGCGCGAGGTGGGGCTCTTCCGGACACCAAGCCCGGTATCACGAAGCCCCTATTATGATTCTTATCACAATCTGGATCTCTATTTTGAACACCTGTCATGGGATATGGATGACTCATTCATAACGATGTCAAGGACCAGGGGCTCCTCCATCGGCGCCGCCAAGTTTGAATCTGTTTCGTTTTACAATGAAGCTAACTTCTTCAGGCTTATGCGCCTTGATGACGTCCATCCTCTCTACCGCGTCAGGGACTATGCAAAGGTATACGGCATGGATGTCTTCCCTGTCGAAGGATTTGCCAAATGGATGAGGATGCCGGTTGAACAGGCTACCTCACTGTGTATAGAACTGGCCAACAACGGCTTTCTCTTCTATGACAGAAACTATAATGAGGTCACCGTCAAGCAGAAACTGGATGACTATCTGGCCTCCTTTGCAAAAAAGAAGGACTATGACGCCATAACCATCAACAGCGAGGCAAGTGGTGCAGAGGAGAATGCAATCTTAAACCTGCGCACCTATGATCTGAGCCTGATGGGTGTCAGGGGGGTGTCACTGAGTGACTCGCAGAGGGTGGCGATAATACCCTACAGGGGAAGAATGGTTGTCGGCAGAAACAGGGCTATCTCCTTCGACGGCGTTGTCAGGGCCGGACTGTTTACCATCTACGGGAAGGAATTTTCATTCAACTATGACACTTTTTACATAAAGCTTGCAAAGATCGATTCGATAAGGATGGCTGTGGAAACGAGTGAGCTCGATGCTTTCGGCAGACCGCTTATCAAAGAGATCGACAATCTTATTCAGCTTGGCACCGCTGAACTGTTTATCGATGACCCCAGGAACAAGTCGGGCCTTAAGAGCCTGAAGCAATATCCCATTATAAACGCAGTTACCGACTCGTACATCTTTTATGACCGCATACCAGGTCTCGAAGGGGTTTATCCCAGGGAGGACTTCTACTTTAAGGTCGATCCGTTCACATATACCAACCTTGATCACTACACCAATGAGGAGGTAGCGCTTGCCGGCGAATTTGTGGGCAGCGGCATCACCGAACCGATGAGACAGACACTTACGGTACAGCCCGACACATCTCTTGGTTTCTCAATGACTATTGTTCCGGAGGGTATACCGATCTATTCCGGGAAAGGCATCCTTTATGATCATATGAGCATGAGCAATACAGGGCTCATCGGAAGCGGCAGGATAGATCACCTGACCGCCACCGCGGTGGCAGACACTTTCCGGTTCTATCCTGACTCAATGATCACACGGGCAATGAGTTTTACGATGGCCGACGACACCTTGCTGCGTTTTCCTGTGCTGAGCTCGGCAGCTGTTGACATCAAGTGGCTTACCAAACAGGATGAATGGTACGCGGTCAACAACCCTGACAAAGACTTCAGCATGTACGCCAACGGTACCACAATGGACGGTACACTTATACTCAGGCCGACAGGCCTTGGAGGCATGGGTGAAGTGAACATGGCTGATTCACGCATCACATCAGAGACCTTCAACTTCGGGAAAAACATTATCAGCGCAGACACATCAGACTACTATCTCAAAGCAATCACCGGAAGCGGCTACGGGTTTGTCGCAACAAATGCCAACACTCATGTCAACTTTGCCGAACAGCGCTCATCGTTCAGCCTCAATACAGACTCCTCCCTTGTTGTATTTCCTGAGATGGAATATATCTCAAAGATGACGAACTTTGAATATGACATTAATACCAAGGTACTTGACATGTGGCAGAGGGGCAGGGACTCCACAACACTGATGTCTGCCATGCAGCTCCTCAAAGTCCCTCCCGGGATGGAGGAAAAGCCCACGTTCCTCTCAACCAATAACATGAAAGACACCCTGAAGTTCCAGTCAGGAACAGCCTCATACTTCCTGAAGGATGAATATATCAGGGTACAGGATGTAAATTACATACCGGTTGCCGACGCTCTCATACAACCGGGAGGCGGGGTTCTGTATATTGAAAAGAGAGCAAGGATCAGAGAGACTGACAGTGCCATTGTGGCTGTCAATAACCGGCACCTCATCCATTCAGCACGGCTCAACATTGAAAGCAGCGCAAATTATTACGGTACAGGACGTTACGACTACATTGACGAGACCGGGATGCCACAGGTCATAAACTTTTCTGAGATACGCGTTGATACCCTGGCAACCAAAGCACAGGGATATATACCTGAAGCACAAAATTTTATGCTGAGTCCTGCATTTACATTCACAGGCGACGTTTCCCTCCGTTCGGCTGATGAGCATCTGAGGTTTACAGGGGCAGCGGGCATTGTGACCAACTGCAGCAATATCAATAACAGCCCTGTAAAATTCACGGCTGCAATTGATCCACGTAACATACTCATACCGGTTGATGAAAAGCCGAGAGACATCAATGACAACCTGTTATTCTCAGGTTCATTCATAACCCTTGATTCAGCAGGCGTCTATGGCACATTCCTCTCTGAAAGAAAGTCGTGGAGCGATAACCCGCTTGTGACGGCAAGCGGATTCCTTTTCCATGATAAAGGATCTGGCAAATACCGGATAGCATCCCTGAAGAAGCTGTCGGACCTTAGCATGGAAGGCAACATGGTCACTTTCGACAAGAATTTCTGCGTTCTTGGAAGCGAGGGCAAGGTCAGTTTCGGTGCTGATTATAACCTGCTGAAGCTGAACAGTGCCGGTCAGGTGGTCCATAATACCGAATCTTCTGAAGTGTCAATCCAGTCAATACTTGGCTTCTCATTCTTCTTCAGTCCTGATGCATTGAAGCTGATGGCTGACGATATCCGCATGGTACCAACCCTGCGCTCTGTCAATCTGGCCTCGGAATTCAACACTAAGGCCATGCGCGACCTTATCGGTGCTGAGGCTGCAATGAAGGTTGGTGAAGAGTTGCAGCTGTTCGGCGTGGCCCGTACTCTACCCAAAGAACTCAGCTTTCAACTCATGCTTAATGATGTTAATCTGAAATGGAATAAGAACTCATTGTCATTCATTTCGGAAGGGAAGATAGGAGTCGGCTTCATCGGCGACCAGCCTCTGAACGTCTATGTTGACGGGTATATTGAACTGCAGAGGAAGAGGTCAGGAGACCTGCTGGATATTTATTTGAAAGCCAATAACAATACATGGTATTGGTTCTCCTATTTCAGGGGAGTCCTGATGAGTTACTCGTCGAACCCCACATACAATGACCTTCTGACAAACATGAAGGAAAAGGAGAGGAAAGACCCTGATGCCAACGCCCGGGTTCCGTATGAATACATGATCGGTCTTCCTGACAGGCTCAACAGGTTCCTTCGCCGGATGGAAGGCGGAGGGGCAATCGATGAATTCGATCAGTAGTTTTAGCTGTCGCCCCTCTTCCTGAATTCTATCACCTCCATGTCGCTGATCTTCCCATCACCGACAGAAAACCGGAGAAGGGTCATCACCCTGTGCAGACCCTGGCGTCCGGCAGCCCCGGGATTGATACAGAGCATATCATGCTTCTTATCATAAATGACCTTTACGATGTGTGAGTGCCCGCATACAAAAATCTCCGGTTTGTACTCCCTGATAAGATCAAGTGACCGCGGTGAATAACGGCCGGGGTAACCACCTATATGAACTATAAGAACCCTCTTTCCTCCTGTCGTGAAACTAAGAAACTCCTTTGTCGCACTTCTTACCCTGAAGTCATCACAGTTGCCCCACACAGCCTTCAGGGGCCGGAATGCTTCAAGCTCGGTTATGACATCTATATTGCCGGCATCACCGGCATGCCATATCTCGTCAACATCGGCAAAATGTGTATATACGGCAGGATCAACAAATCCGTGCGTGTCAGAAAGAACTCCGATTCTCATAATAGGATAGCCTGGTAATGTGAATGCTAAATTCAATAAATTTGGGCAAAGATATTAGATCATGCAGTTATTTTATGCAAATGACATTTCAGGAACCATTGCTGCCTTCAGTCTCGAAGAGTCAGGTCACTGCCTCAGAGTATTGCGGATGCGCAAGGGTGACAGCCTGGTATTCACAAACGGTAATGGAAGTTTTTTTGAAGGGATCATTACAGGAGATGATCCTTCAGCAATGACCGTAACTATAACCGGAGTGAGGGAGGACGAGGGAAAACGACACTACAGCCTGCATATGGCCATCTCTCCCCTGAAAAATGAAGACAGGCTCGAATGGTTTATCGAGAAGGCTGTGGAGATAGGCATTGATGAAATCACACCATTGATATGCAGCCGTACGGAAAAGAAAAGGATAAGAAAAGAGAGGCTTGCAAGCATAATACTTTCAGCTATGAAGCAATCGGTTAAAGCTTATCTCCCGGTACTGAACGAACCTGTTTTATTCAGCGAAATGATTCAGGGAGGATTCGATGGCAGGAAACTTATCGCCACATGTGACCCGGAGGTACAGCGTGTGGCCATCAGCAACGCCTTTGCCCCTGCTGAAAATATCCTTATTCTTGCAGGCCCTGAAGGTGACTTCACATTAGAGGAGGTCAGAATAGCCATGAGTGAAGGCTTTGTTCCTGTTCACCTGGGCCGAAGCAGGCTGAGAACAGAAACAGCAGGCGTTGCCGCCTGCTGCTCAGTCTATCTTGCCAATATCTGACCATTATTATCCGACAATGAAGTCAAATACACTTGTAAGAGACTTGGCCGGTACATTGTAAAACTCCGTGAATTTGCACTTCTCACAAACCAGGGCTGTGTACCTGGCTGCCTGTATGTCAAATAATTGAGTGAGCAGATTATAGGCCACCCTTATTTCGGTGACTTTACATTTCCTGTTCCCGCACTTGGGACAGGTGTACTTCAACATTGGATACTCATTTTTCATCATTATCTTCTTTTTTACTTTCCTTCTTCGTCTGTAATCGTCCTGACCTGCGAAGTGCCTGGTCAAGTATCCACTCTATCTGGCCGTTGGTGCTGCGAAACTCATCAGAGGCCCATTTCTCGATGGCACTCAGCTTGCCGGGATCGATCCTTATGACAAATGACTTTTTCTGCATGACTATTGATGAAGCGTTCCGGCATTGATGACAGGATTGGCATCCTTGTCACCGCACAGCACCACCATTAAGTTGCTTACCATAGCAGCCTTCTTCTCCTCATCAAGTTCAATGATACCCTTTTCTGAAAGTTGTTCAAGAGCCATCTCAACCATTGACACAGCGCCCTCAACAATCTTGAATCGTGCAGCGACAACAGCGGTTGCCTGCTGGCGGCGAAGCATCGCACCGGCGATCTCTTCTGCATAGGCAATGTAGTTTATCCTTGCCTCAATCACATTTATACCGGCAATATTGAGCCTCTCACGGATCTCCCTCTCCAGCTCATCGTTAACCTCTTCGCCTCCGCTTCGCAGGGTCAGTTTGTCATCATGACCCTCCCAGTTGTCGTAGGGATAAAGCCCGGCAAGCTTTCGGAGTGCCGCATCACTCTGCACAAGCACAAAATGTTCGTAGTTGTCTACATCAAAAGCTGCCTTGTAGGTATTTTCAACCTTCCAGACAAGCACCAGCCCAATCTTTATAGGGTTACCGTTCTTGTCATTGACCTTGATGGGTTCACTGTCAAAGTTCCTTGCACGAAGTGAGATCTTCTTCCTTACATAGAACGGTAATGCCCACCAGAAACCGTTAGTCTTAACGGTGCCCCTGTATGCCCCGAACAGAACCATTACCATCGATTCATTGGGATTGACAACCATTAATCCGGGAAGGATAAGGGAGGTCACAACGATCAAAATTGCACCAAGCCAAAATACCTCATGTATAAATGAGAATACCATGCCTGTAGCCACCAGGATGCCAAGCAGCAGGAAGAGATATCCTGATGCTGCCTTGAATTTTCTTTCTTCTTTCATGACATATGATATTATTATGATATCACAAAGATACTATTTTAATTAAGACAAGTCAAGGAAAATCGAAAAATAATTTACATTTGGGACATGCATGATAGGCACAAAGACAGGGAAAGGTATTTCAGGGAGCAGGCACAGACAACAGCCAGACACGTCATACCCTTCATAAACAGCATATTACGGATAAATGAAGATATATCAGTGCTTGAGATCGGATGCGGTGAGGGAGGGAATCTGCTGCCATTTCTCTATGCAGGATGCAAAAGAATAACCGGCATTGACATTTCCGGAGGGAAAATATCCAATGCCCGTAGCTTTTACTCCTCCATCGCCGGTGGTGACAAGGTCGAATTCATTGCAGCCGACATCTATGATGCTGCATCAACAGGCAGATTTGATCTCGTGATGATGCGCGACGTCCTTGAGCACATACATGATCAGAAGAGGTTCCTTGGGTTCGTTAAACTCTTTCTTGCCCAGGGAGGAGTACTGTTTATCGGTTTCCCACCCTGGAACAATCCATTCGGAGGGCATCAGCAGATGTGTGAAAGCAGGATACTCTCGAAGCTGCCATGGTTCCATCTGCTCCCGAAGGCTATATACAGCGGCATCCTGAAGATGTTCGGGGAGAGTGATGCCAGGATTGAAGGTCTGCTTGAGATCAAAGAGACCGGGATAAACCTCGGATGGTTTGAAAGAACAATAAAACAAGAGGGATTTCTTATTCTTAAAAAATCCCTCTGGTTCATCAACCCTAATTTTGAAATCAAGTTCGGGCTCCGTCCCCGGCGCCTGCCTCAGTTGCCGGGATCAATACCCTTCCTGCGGAACTTTATTACAACCACTGGTTACTATATTATTTCAGTGCCTCTTTAACCGGTAATTGGTTACTGAACAAACTGCATTGCGTAATATTTTGCAGTAAGCTTTTCGCCAGTTGCTTTTTCAATCATTTCATTCCATTGAAATCTTGCCCCGGGCATAAATACGTTATTCCTGAAATAATCACCCACTGCTTTGTCTCCGACAAGTGAGCTGCCGGTCAGCACATCCGACCCGATATGGGCATAGAACTGTGAAGCCAGAAGCTCTCCCAGCAGATAATTATGATAGTAGCACGGATAAAGAGCCACATGAATCTTCGTTGCCCAGTCTGGCATATTGCGACCCTCAGGCTTCTTTACCATCTGGTATTTTTCAACGGTATCCCACCAAAGCTGGTTAAGGTCCTGGTCAGGATTCTCATACATTGCTTTTTCAAAGCGATACATTACCTGGGCCCAGCGGCTGAATACCAGTTGCTGAAGGCGCAGCGCCTTTGCGCTCTCACCTGCTATCCTGTCACGTTCATTTTCGTCGATAAGCTTCATATCACACATCCATTGCGGATCAGTTGCCAGCCTGCCGAAGAAATTAGCGATGGCCTCTGTCGTGAAAGTGTGTGCGGCATCGCGCAGCGTGAACGGCAGGGTAATATCATTATAGTAAGAATATACTCCATGACCGAGTTCATGAAGGATGGTGTTCATCCAGTATGAATCGGGCTTTATGTTATTGAGTGTCCTCACATCACCTGCTCTGTCGATGTCAGTGCAGAATGCATGCTGGTTCTTTCCCGGTTTCTCATACAGGTCGCTCTTTGCCAGTATCGCATCAACCGGAAGACCAATGCCGGCATAAAAGTCAGTGACCAGTTTAACCGGATCATTATTTGCATAATAGCTGTCAAAGTCTACAGTGTATATCTCAGGAGCCTCCTGAAAGTACCTGTTCTGGTAGTGCCATGGCTGCAGTTCCGTGACCGCTATCCCGTAACGCTTTGCAAAATATGTGTCAATATCTCCTTTGAGCTGAATAAAATTATCGCGGGTGAGACTGTCAAGCTCATCAAAGATCTTCGTCACATCCTCAGGCTTCTGTCCTGAAAGCTCGAGGCTCATCCTGTGATAGTTGTCAAATCCAAGCTCCTGTGCAATCTTGTTGCGATGCTTCACGAGATTGATGACCTCTTCCGCAACAACCGGGCCTATCATCTTATGCCCCTCCCAGGCTGCCTGCAACTCTTTGCTGTTCTTTGAATTACGAAGAATATCTTCCACCTCGTTGTCTGACAACTGCCTGTTTTCGACTGTTGCCCTGAAGTTTGAATACTTCTTGTTGATAGCAGTCTCCATCCTGATCTGCTCGGAGATGAGGCTGGTATCTATCTGGCCCTGGAGATAGTAATTATAAATCAGCTCAAGCTGCCTGGCGAGGAGCGGATCCTTTACCATACCCGACTCTTTCAACTCCTTCAGTTCGGCGAAAGCCACAGGATCAACAAAGAAGCTCACATAATCTATTGTTGCCTTCTCACTTCGTGCCCATGCCTCATCGGTGCCGCTTATGTTTGCCTCCCACGATGCCAGGGAGTTCTCCCTGTAAAGGGGTATTATTTTCGTTTCATATGCGGAGATAAACTCCTTCATCCGGTTTTCCATTTCTTCCTGCTTTGAGGTACAAGACCACAACATGGTTAACAGTACAATAAAATAAATCGGTAATCTTTTCATCATTCATGTTTTGGATATTGCGAAGGTAGAAAAAATGGAACAGATAAAAGGTGATGGCCTGCACCTTCTGTGAACATACGAAATATGCACATCCACTTGAGGTAAAACATTGGATTTGAACCTCAAAGGAACAGGAAGACAAGAGAAGCAATAAAAAGGATACCTCAGTGTACCCTGGTAGCCTGGTGTATCTTCTCAAACAAACCTGCTATCACATTTTCTTCAGGCTGAAGATCAGGATATGGCAGAATGGCCTTCAGTTCATGATCTATGCCAAAAGCATCTGCCACCAGGTCAGTGGTGAAGGTATCAATTTGGCTGTAAGAGAGTAATTGGGTAGAAATATTATCCATAGGCGTTGTTGTTCTCATAAGAGAAAAACGCCCTTCTCCTTACAAAAATTGTCTCAGCTGATTGAAAGAGTGATATTTTTTTCTTCCATCAGCTTGCGCATGTTTATGAGGGCATAACGCATGCGCCCCAGGGCGGTGTTGATGCTCACACCTGTCATGTCAGCTATCTCCTTGAAGCTCATACCGGCATAATGACGCATAATCACCACCTCACGCTGATCCTCAGGCAACTCGCTGACGAGACGCCGCACGTCACGAAGAACCTGCCTCCGAACCATCACATCCTCAATATTCTCATCCGCAAGCCTGCGTGAATTGAAAAGATCGCTTTCATAATCGTCGTTCAGCACAATGCCCATCTGTTTTTCATGCCTGAAATGGTCAATGATGAGGTTGTGGGCAATACGCATCACCCATGACAGGAACCTGCCGTCATCCTGGTAGCGACCTGCGCGGATAGACTGAACAACCTTCAGGAAGGTATCCTGAAAGATGTCATCTGCCAGGTCACGACTGCGGATGTAAAGGCTGATATAGGAATAAACCTTGTTCTTGTGCCGAAGGATAAGAAGCTCGATGCTCCTTTCATTACCGTTCATGAAACTGGTTATCAGTTCATAATCGGTCTTTGTACTCTTCATAACTCTTACTTTTTGGTCAAGAGTAGAATTGTGCTATAGGCTATCCTCCGTTAATTTGGTTAATCCCGACACAAAGAAAACAAAAATTCTTTATTTCAAAATGATTAATTTTGGCTTTTTCTTTAAATAAGCTTGAATGAGGGGTAAAATTGAGATAAAAGGAGCGCGTGTTCACAACCTGAAAGACATTACCCTTGAGATTCCGAGAGACAGGCTTATTGTGATCACAGGAGTATCCGGATCAGGCAAGTCATCACTGGCGTTTGATACAATATATGCCGAGGGACAGCGCCGATATGTCGAGAGTCTCTCCTCATACGCAAGGCAGTTCCTGGGCCGGATGAACAAGCCTGATGTCGACTTCATAAATGGCATCCCTCCCGCCATAGCAATAGAACAGAAAGTAAACACGAGGAACCCGAGGTCAACCGTAGGCACTTCCACCGAGATACACGACTATCTCAGGCTGCTCTGGGCAAGGGTCGGACATACTATCTCCCCCGTTTCCGGTCGCGAAGTACGAAAGCATACGGTTGACGATGTCGTGAACTATATTGCCACCCTCACTGAAGGCACACTGGTGGTCCTGACGGCTCCTCTTACTGTTCCTGAGAATGTTGAAACCTCAGAGTTCATCGAATTTCTTATCAGGCAGGGATTTTTCCGGATAAGCACGGAGAAGGGCATCGTCAGGCTGGATGATCCTGGCGCCACGGAACTGGTGAAGAATGCACCGGTAGTTGAAATAATTATTGACAGGCTGTCAGCGGGAAGGTCTCCTGAGGAGATGAGCCGTGCAGCCGACTCAGTGCAGACTGCCTTCCTGACCGGAAGAGGTCATATAACGCTGACTGTCACTGATGAAGAAACATCACAGACAGTAAGGTTCTCGGAAAAATTTGAGGAGGATGGCATCACCTTTGAAGAGCCCACGGAGCATCTGTTCAGTTTTAACTCACCACTGGGCGCCTGTCCTCTCTGTGAAGGCTACGGGAAAGTGATAGGCATAGATGAGAATCTCGTCATACCTGATGAGAATCTTTCGGTATATGATGACGCCATTGCATGCTGGCGGGGTGAGACGATGAAGCAGTGGAAGGAGAAGCTGGTCTTCAGCGCCGGCAAGTTTGACTTTCCTATACATAAACCATGGCACAAGCTCACTCCCGATCAGAAGGCACTCGTATGGAGCGGCAACAGGTATTTCTTCGGCCTGAACCAGTTCTTTGAACACCTTGAAGAGAAAAAATACAAGATACAGTACAGGGTCATGCTCAGCCGCTACAGGGGTAAGCGCATCTGCCCCGAATGCGGAGGAGAGAGACTGAGAAAAGAGGCAGGATGGGTAAAGGTAGGCGGAAAATCGATTAGTGAGATATCCTCCCTGCCTGTAAGGGAGGCTTATGACTTCTTCAGGAAGCTGACGCTTAACGGTGAAGAGAGAGATATTGCAGTGCGACTGCTGAAGGAGATAGAGCAGAGACTTGGGTTCCTTGTCAATGTTGGTCTCTCCTACCTTACACTTGACAGGCTGTCAAACACCCTTTCAGGAGGCGAGTCACAGCGCATCAACCTCGCAACCTCACTGGGCAGCAGCCTGGTAGGATCGCTCTATATACTTGACGAGCCGAGCATAGGCCTTCATCCCAGTGACACCAATCTTCTTGTGAGCGTTCTGAAGGAACTGCGCGACCAGGGAAACACAGTGATCGTTGTTGAACATGAGGAGGAGATAATAAGGGCTGCCGATGAGATAATAGACATGGGACCGGGTGCCGGTACTCACGGCGGAGAGATTGTTTACCAGGGGGGCGTCGACTTCAGCGAGAAGAACAAGTCACTTACGGCGGCCTATATGACAGGTGCCCTTAAGATTGAAGAGCCTGACAGGCGGAGACGGTGGAACAGTTTTATCAGCATCACCGGTGCCAGGGAGAACAATCTGAAGGAGATCAGTGTAAAGTTCCCCCTGCATACAATTACTGCAGTGACAGGCGTGAGCGGCTCGGGAAAGAGCACCCTTGTGCACAATATTCTTTTCAGCGCTCTCTACAGCAGGCTGGGCGGTACAAATATTAAGCCCGGTCGCTTTTCAGAGATAGCCGGTGATGTCAGCAGTATCACTGCCATCGAGCTTATAGACCAGAATCCCATTGGCAAATCAAGCCGGTCAAACCCGGTCACCTATCTGAAGGCCTTTGACGATATCCGGAAACTTTTCGCCGAGCAGCAGGCATCGGTTCAATATGGTTTCAAGCCTGCCCACTTCTCTTTCAATGTTGAGGGAGGGCGCTGCGAAGAATGCCAGGGAGAAGGCCTGATACGCGTCGAGATGCAGTTTATGGCTGACGTCGAGCTTACTTGCGAGGCATGCAAGGGTATGCGGTTCAAGCGTGATATCCTTGATGTCAGGTTCAGAGGCAGGAACATTTATGATGTGCTCGAGATGACAATAGACGAGG
>JAKEGI010000081.1 GCA_022615595.1 Bacteroidales bacterium
AGGTTCACCACGGAAAAGAAACTTACGGAGGCATTGACCGGGTTACTCTCCAGCAAGGAGATAAAAGATTACGGGATGATTGTCAAAGAAGCGGCCTGGTCATACCGCGAGGGCTCACGGATCATCCTCGCCTTCCTCGATGTCAACGGCAACCAGACCGGGGCGGCGTTCAGGATAAGCGGCATATTCCGTACAAACAACGACCTTTTCGAGGCAACGTCACTCTTCGTTCCCGAAGATGAGTTGCGCAGGCTTACAGGCCTGGAACAGGGGCAATATCACCGGTTTATCGCAAGGCTGGAGGAGGATGACCTCACCAACAAGGTTACCCCTGTTGTAAGGGAGGCACTGCCCGGGCTGGAAGTCCTGAGCTGGAAGGAGATACAGACCGACCTGGCCATGATAACTGATTATATAAACCAGATCTACGGGATATTCATGGTACTGATACTGGCTGCACTCGCTTTTGGCATAGTGAACACCATGCTGATGTCAGTCCTGGAGCGGACACGTGAACTGGGTATGCTCGCGGCCATCGGCATGAACCGTCGTCGTGTCTTTGTTATGATAATGCTTGAATCAATCTTCCTTTCTATAGTCGGGGGCTTCGCAGGTATGACTGTCAGCGCAGTTATTATTGCCATTACCAGCCGTACAGGAATCAACCTGATAAAATATGCGGAAGGGATGGAGGCATTCGGATACTCTGCCAATCTCTATCCCACTATAGGAGCAGATTTCTTTGTCATGCTTACGGTAATGATAGTGATCACAGGGATATTATCGGCAATTTATCCTGCCCGCAAAGCACTGCAATTAAATCCGGTTGAAGCTTTAAGAGGAGAATAACAAAAAACAATATAGCAATGAAAGTAGTAGAAATAAATGATGTGCGTAAGACCTACCATGATACCGAGGTGGAGGTGAAGGCTGTCAACGGTGTGACCCTCAGTTTCGAAAAGGGCGATTTTGCGGTGATTGTCGGACCGTCAGGCTCAGGCAAGACAACCCTGCTGAACCTTATCGGGGGTCTTGACCAGCCCACCGGAGGAGATATCATTGTGGCGGGTCACCGCCTCTCGGAGCTCAGACCCTCGGAACTGATCGACTTCCGGATGGAGCATGTGGGCTTCGTCTTCCAGTCGTACAACCTGATACCTGTCCTTACCGCCGCCGAGAATGTGGGGTTTATCATGAATCTCCAGAGGTGGCCGAAGGAGAAGCGCAAAGCCCGTACAAACGAGATGCTTGAATCAGTGGGGCTCTCTGACCGCCAT
Source organism: Bacteroidales bacterium (assembly GCA_022615595.1). Lineage (GTDB taxonomy): Bacteria > Bacteroidota > Bacteroidia > Bacteroidales > VadinHA17 > SR-FBR-E99. Next base: position 1,278 of record JAKEGI010000081.1, read on the forward strand.
AACAACCGCCCGTCTCAGCTCTCAGGCGGGCAGCAGCAGAGGGTTGCCGTGGCACGGGCCCTGGCCCCGCGGCCTGAATTCATCCTCGCTGACGAGCCCACGGCAAACCTCGATTCAAAATCGGCCGAGTCTCTCCTCGATATTATGGAGAAACTTAACCGTGAGGAGCAGATGACGTTCATCTTCTCCACCCATGACGTCAGGGTGATGAAGAGGGCGCGCAGGGTAATAACGCTTGAAGACGGCCGGGTTGTCTCCGACGAGAGAGTAAACAATCACTGATGAAAAAAGGGATACTGCTGACACTGGCGGCGGTAATGCTTACGCTCTCGTCGCAGTCGCAGGAGAGACCGGAAAAGCTCTCCGCGGGAGGGTATGCCTCGTGGCTTCATAACGCCATGTTTGAAACCCCTTCGGATATCTGGATAAACAGCAGCATGTTGCATAACAGGCTCAATTTCAAAGCCTATCCCGGCAGACGGACAACCATCACCCTTGAGGTACGCAACCGGCTGATAACGGGTGATATGCTGCTTCTGGACCCGTCATACGCCTCTTCCATAGGCTATGATCAGGGATGGGTTGACATGTCATGGAATATAGTCGAGGAACAGTCAGTTATTTTCAATACATTCATTGACAGGGCGTCAATCGATTTCACCGCAGGCAGCTTTCAGGTAAGGGCAGGCCGTCAGCGAATAAACTGGAGCCAGGCTCTTGTCTGGAATCCAAACGATATCTTCAATACCTACTCCTATTTTGATTTCGACTACATTGAGCGGCCCGGCAGCGACGCCGTCAGGGTAATATGGGCTCCGGGCGCCTCTTCCGCTGCAGAAATAGCGGTTAAGGCAGATAACACTGGAGCTGTCACCGCTGCCGCACTCTGGCGGTTCAGCCTTCTTAACACCGACCTGCAGTTCCTTGCAGGGGAGAGTGACGAGGAGATGGTAACCCTTGGAACAGGATGGTCTGCCAATGCAGGCTCCTACTCTCTCAGGGGTGAGGCAACATGGTTTCTGCCCTTCGGAGACTCATCCCTTGACAGGGGAACAGTAATAGCCACAGCAGGTGTCGACAGGGTCTTCTCTGACAAATTCACCGCCATCACTCAGTTAATGTATTCCAACAATCCTGTTGCCCTTGACAGCTTCAGCGATTTTTACCGGGGTGGATTGACCGCGAGAAGCCTCGCCTTTTCTGAATTCACACTCCTAGGGCAGATAAGCTATAGCCCGATGCCGCTGCTTAGCCTCTCTCTGTCAGCTATATGGTATCCCGACCTGAAGGGGTATTATGCCGGGCCGTCTGTTGACTTTTCATTGGCTGAAAATGTCGATTTCTCATTCGTCTGGCAGTATTTCGAGAGCATTGTTTCGGGTGAGGAGACACAGCTCAACCTGGGCTTCATAAGGATAAAGTATAGTTTCTGAAATTTTCATACATTTACGGCGTCAACTCCGTAGCTATGTCACTTGTCCATGAACTTGAGAAATCCGGAAACTGGTTATTCAGAAGAAGAAACTGGTTGCCGGTAATAATCGTTGCTTTAGCCTCCGGTTACCTGTTCATAGCAAACAGGAGCGTAATTTACTTCAGCCTGACCTGGGAGCTTATCTGTATCGCCGTTTCACTGGCCGGAGAGGTGTTGAGGTCATATACCCTCGGCCATGTGCCGAGGAACACTTCTGGCCGGAGTGTGATAGATCAGCTGGCTGACGAGCTCAATACCACAGGCATTTACTCAGTTATACGCCATCCGCTCTATGTAGGGAATTTTCTCGCCGGGCTTGGCCCCATACTCTTCCTGAGGTCTGTATGGTGCACGGTAATCTATGTCCTGCTCTTCTGGATCTGCTATGAAAGGATAATTTTTGCCGAGGAACAGTATCTCCGTCGCAAGTTCGGAGAAGCCTATGACATATGGGCCTTCCGCGTCAGGGCTGTGATACCGCGGTTCAGGAATTATTCAAAGTCACTCCTCCCCTTCTCTTTCAGGGCAGTTCTGAAACGTGAATACAACCGGATAGTCAACCTGTTTATTGTCTTTGCCGTGCTTGATATGGTACGTAACCTGGCTGTAACGGGAAAGATCTACATGGAACCGCTTTATCTTGTCCTGCTAATAATAGGCCTGATATTCTGGGCTGTAATAAGCTATATGGTCAAGAGAACGAGATTCCTCTACGTTGAGGGAAGATAAGTATCTTTCTCTATCTGTCCCTCGATCCCAGGAACATCATGATGTAGTATACCAGTGTTGCAAGTGATCCGAGTGCGGCGATTACGTATGTATATGCCGCCCACTTTAGTGCATCCTCAGCCTTGTCATGTGTTCCCGAGGAGGTAATGCCTGAGTCTGCAAGCCATGCGAGGGCTCTCTTTGATGCATTGATCTCAACCGGCAGCGTAATAATGCTGAACAGGGTGGTAAGTCCGAATAACACTATACCTATCAGGAGTATCTCCGGCCTTGAGTTGATCAGAATAACACCGGCCAGCAGAACCCACTGTACCCAGTTTGAGGAGAGGCTAACAACCGGCACCAGCTTTGACCTCAGTGTCAGCCACGCATAAGCCCTGGCATGCTGTATTGCATGGCCGGTCTCATGAGCTGCCACCGCTGCGGCAGCAATGCTGGCACCCGAATATACCTCGCGGCTCAGGTTAATGGTTTTCTTCATCGGGTTGTAATGGTCAGTCAGCTCACCCTCAACGCTGTGAACGGTGACATCCCTGATTCCGCTGTCACGCAGCATCTTTTCGGCAACGTCACGGCCGGTCATGCCGTTCCCGACAGGCACCTTCGAATATTGCCTGAATTTGGATTTTAGCCGGGCACTTACTATCCAGCTGAGCGCCATAAAAACTATGAATATGATCCAGTAAGCTCCGTTATGCATGAACATTCCATCCATTATTGTTCCTCCGTTATTTTTATCTTTCCTACCTCAAAACGTCTGCCATCACCATTTTGTTCTGCCATCAGGCCATTTTGTCATGTCAATCCGCTTATCTTTGGCAGCGATGGTGAAAGTGATGGCAAAGATATTCTCTTTTTTACTTCTTGTTCCGGTATATTTCTACCGCTGGTTCATCTCTCCCCTTACTCCGCCCTCATGCAGGCATATTCCATCCTGTTCACTGTATGCAATAGATGCTTTCAGGCTTCATAACCCTGTCAGAGCCCTTTTAATGTCGACAGGGCGTATACTGAGGTGCAGGCCGGGCGGGACCCGCGGGTATGATCCTGTTCCTCTGTTTATGTTCAGGCGTTACAGACCCGTGAGGGAATACTTACGCTTCAGGCCGAAATGCAACAGGCTGAAGGATCATGATTAGAAGCTGAGCTTCTCCCTGAGAAGTTTGTACCCGGCCCTGCTTACAGGTATCTTTTCGCCGGACTTCAGTACTGCAACATAATTATCCTTGCTGTAGGGTTCAAGACGGGTAATATACTCTACATTCACCATGAATGACCTGTGGACTCTCAGGAAGAGAGAGGGAGGAAGGTGCTCCTCATAGTATTTCATGGTCTTGGGCTTCAGAGCCTTGCCTTCATTGTAATAGATCATTACATAGTCATCTTCTGCTGCAAGGCAGGAGATAAGGTTCAGAGGAATGATTTTTATGCCGGCACCCTTCCTGAATACTATTCTTGTCAGGTATCCTTCTGCTTCGGTGGCCGTGGTAATGAGGTTCTCAATCTTCACGGGCTCCTCTGTCTCCATACCGATGCGGCTTACAGCCTTTGCAAGAGCGTCATCGAACCTCTCCTTTGAAAACGGTTTCAGCAGGTAGTCAACGGCATTTAGCTCAAAAGCCCTGATGGCGTACTGGTCAAAGGCAGTGGTGAATATCACCTGCGGTCTCTCGTCAAGAACCTCGAGCAGCTCAAAACCTGTAAGTTTGGGCATCTGTATATCAAGGAATATGAGGTCAGGTCGCTTCTCCTTTATCTCTTTTGCACCGCAGAATCCGTCGCCGCATTCGCCAACAACCTCTATCTCGGGGTGATCTTTAAGCATAAACCTGAGCAGGTCTCTCGCAGGCGATTCATCTTCAATTATCAGTGCCCTTATCTTTTTCATGGTTTATGGAAATAATTCAGTTCCAGGCTAATCTTTATAGGGAAATCTCAGATTGACATTAAAACTCTCATCATTACGGGTCACCGTCATTTCTCCCTTCTCTCCGTAGAAGAGCTCAAGCCTGCCCCTCACGTTCTTCAGTCCGATGCCAGCACCCTTGCGTGTCACTATTGCCTCAGGGTCAATGTTATTTGTGACGGAGATAACTACCGAATCGCCCTCCCTCCTCACCGAGGTCCGGATGGTTACCCTCTCGGTTGATTCATATACCCCGTGCTTGACGGCGTTTTCATACAGCGGCTGCAGCAGCAGCCCCGGCAGGAGTGCCGGAAGACAATCATCGCTTATCTCTTCCTCTATGACCAGGCGGTCACTGAACCTTATCTTTTCTATATCCAGGTAGAGCCTGAGGCTCTCCATCTCGTTACGCAGGGTCACTGGCTGAGCATTCCGCGACGAAAGCGAATAGCGCATGAAGTCTGACAGTTTTACGATCATCTCCCTTGCCTTAACCGGATCGGTTACAGTAAGTGAGCTGATTGAGTTAAGGCTGTTGAAAAGGAAGTGAGGATTAATCTGTGATCGCAGAATTTTCAGCTCTGCTTCACGCACCAGCGACTCAAGCTGTGCCTGGCGCGAGGCTTTTTCTGCAAGCTGGGTGGCGCTGTGGAACAGATAGTAGGCAAGTATGATAAGAAAAAAGATAAGTACTCCCACTGTGATCCGGAAAAAGAGAACCGAATGCCAGAAAAGCTGATAATCCATCTTTTCCGTCACTATTGCCCTGACAAGATATTTGGTGGCAAAAAGCCAGAAGATAATCGTTACGGTACCTGTAAATACCAGGTTAAGGATATTTGAAAAGAGCTGTGCATTGTTTTTCAGTATGGCCCTGACGGGGAACCATACGGCAAGACCGATCAATCCGAAAATAGCCATTGAGATCAGACCGTCAGCGATTGCAGCATCGATGCTGCTGCCATAGACAAAATGAATAAGAGATGACTGGCCGGCAGCAAGAACTGCCCAGGCCAGCCACCATACCAGTAATCTTGACCGGTTTACAATTACAGGATGCCTCATCGGTTATTTACGGCACTTTATTTCACCACCTCCGAAAATTACAACACCCTTGACTGTCAGTGACCTGGTGGTGTCTTTTATAACATCACTTCCAATTTTTCTGTCATCGGAAAACCCTCCGAGAATGGGAGTGACGTCAATCATAACATTCCAGCTTTCAGGAACAATGAGCGTTGTACCTCCAAAGATACATGTAATTTCTATCAGGTTGTTGCCCGGGGCAAGAGATGACCTTGTCAGGTCAACTTCACCTCCGCCGAATACCGAGGTTACTTTTCCGCCCATAAAATTGTCGGTAATAAGCTGACGTTCAGCGCCGCTGAAGACATTGACATAGTCTATCATGTCTGCTTTGCTTCCGGTTGAGTACTGCAGTCTTTCACCGAGACGCCTTGAGTTGATGAGCAGAACCACCCCGATCACAATGAAGAGCGCAGGCCAGAAGAAGTTGAATGACCTGAAATAATCGCTGAAGAGCTCCGGTATGAGAAAGAACCCGCCGACGGCGATAAGTACTATTCCCGGAGTCTTATTTCCTGACCCGGTAAGGGTGACGATTCCGATGACGATAAGCAGCATCTGCCAGCTGAATATTATATCATCAATGAAATGATCAAGCGGTCCCGGAATAATGGTGGTTTTTTCAAGAATCAGAATAAATCCGGCGATGACCAGCAAAATTCCGATAATGAATTTGTTGGAGCTATCGGAATCTCTTTTCGGTTTTTGTTCGTTGGTTTCCATATCTTTAATTATTTGTTGGGTTTACTGTTTCAGTCTTTTTGTCAACGGCCTTAACATGAAGGCAATTCCTAAAACCACCAGAACCGATGGCCAGTATATCGATTTGTAAAAAGGAGTGAGCTGCAAAGTCATCTCCGGCATCAGGAACCAGAAACCTGCTGCAAACAGGAGTACGCTGAATACCAGGTCAAGGTTGAGCAGGTTGAAAATGGAGAAGAATATCAGCAGCATTTCCCATGCAAAGTAATCAGACGGCTCTCCGAGCCTGAACAGATCAAGCCGCGCGATAAGCATCACCAACCCCAGTGATATCAGGAGTTTTGCAATTCCATTGAACGGATTACTGTTGTGTTCTTTCATGATGCGTTCTCTATTATTACGTAACAAAAATATTATGCTACGCCCCCCGTCACCATACATTTCCGGCAGAAGGCGTTTTTATCCCGGTAAGTGGCGAAGCAAGAGGGCAGAGTTACTTTTTTGTTGATAATTTTTTTTATTGGAAGAGGATTTATAATTTTGCAGACCGAAAAAAGGAAGATGACCGGGTTGTATTCTATACCGCTCGCCGGCCTGAAGGAAGGCAGATATACCTACGAATTTACAATGGGAGATGACTTCTTTGAGGGTTATGAAGAGTCTGAGATCAGCAGGGGGGAGCTGAAGGCAGAGGTGACGCTTGAGAAGCGCTCTACCCATCTGGAGCTGGACATTGTTATTGAAGGCTCCGCAGAGGTGATCTGTGACAGGTGCCTTGATCCGTTTTACCTGCCCATCTCATGCACTAACAAGCTCTACGTGAAGCAGGGGCTTGAGTGGGAAGAGAATGATCCGGACATGATAATAATGCCTGCCGATGAACACGAGCTTGACCTGAGCCACTATTTTTATGAATACACCCATCTGGCACTTCCATTAAAGCGGATTCATCCTGATGATAAAAAAGGAGGTTCAACATGCGACCCTGAGATGATCAGGAAGCTTGAAGATCATCTTGTTGCAGGGGAGGAAGAGACTGATTCCCGGTGGGATGAACTGAAAAAACTGTCAGAAAATAATTAATAAAATACTTTACTGCGATGCCAAATCCAAAACACAAACACTCGAGTACCAGAAGAGACAAGCGTAGAACACACGACAAGGCTGTTGCTCCGACGGTGGCTGCATGCTCCAATTGCGGGTCAGCACATCTCTACCACAGGGTATGCCCTGAATGCGGGTATTACAGGGGGAAGCTTGCTGTTGAGAAGAAGACAACAGTCTGACCGGTCTCCGGATCTTAAAGGGTAAGGAATGAAAATAGGTCTTGATATCATGGGGGGTGATTACGCTCCCGATGCTGTTATCGAGGGTGCAGTTGATGCTTTCGGACAGCTTTCGTCAGATGACCGCCTTGTACTTATCGGTGACAACAGGAGCATAAGAGAGAAGCTGGCTGCCCTCAAGGCAGAACCATCTCATTTTGAAATAGTTCCAACAACCCAGGTGATCGAGATGTCTGATCATCCTGCGAAAGCTTTTTCTCAGAAGCGGGACTCATCAATAGCCGTCGGCTACGGGATGCTGAAAAGCGGAATGATTGACGGATTCGCCAGTGCGGGAAACACCGGTGCGATGCTTGTAGGGGCAAGCTATACCGTCAATGTTATTCCTGGAGTCTTCAGACCTGCCCTTGTGGCGCTGATACCCAACCCCGACGGAAGAAACTCCGTCATACTGGATGTCGGCATCAACCCTGATTGTAAGCCCGACGTGCTCCTGCAGTATGGTATTCTGGGTTCGGTATATGCCAAATACGTTCTTGGAATTGAAAAACCGGATGTAGGACTTCTCAATATCGGCACGGAGGAGTCAAAAGGCTCAGCCGCGGTCAAAGCTGCCTATGAGCTGCTTCGTGAAAGTTCGGAAGTGAATTTCAGGGGAAACATTGAGGGTCATGATCTCTTTACACACGATATGACAGACGTGATCGTCTGTGACGGATTTGTCGGAAACGTGGTACTGAAAATGGCCGAGAGATTTTATGGCATCGCAAAGACACGGGGGATAAATGACACCTTTTTTGACAGACTGAACTTTGAGGTTGTCGGAGGCACACCCGTTGTAGGAATAAATGAAAACGTCGTTGTGGGCCATGGCATCTCAAACCGCAAGGCGATAATGAATATGATACT
>JAKEGI010000082.1 GCA_022615595.1 Bacteroidales bacterium
GTCTCTGCCAAGGATTTCAGGCAACAGAAGATTAACATCCCTGATTTTACAGCAGTGGTCTTCACATCAAAAACGGCCATTGATCACTTTTTCAGGATCTGTGAGGAGATGCGCATATCTGTTGCCGATACTATGAAATATTTCTGCATCACTGAGAGCGTGGCATTTTACCTGCAGAAATATATTGTCTACCGCAAGCGAAAAATCTTTCACGGTAAGGCAAAATTCGAAGATCTTATTGATGTCATTGTCAAGCACAGGGAAGAGAATTTTTTTGTGCCTCTCGCTGAGCCACACAACTCAGACATACCTGATATGCTGACAAAATTCAACATCAATCACACTATCGGTACGATGTACAGAACCATAAGCAGGGGATTTGACTCAAAAGACCTTGACTATGACATCCTTGTATTTTACAGTCCTTCGGGAATTAAATCACTTAAGGAAAATTTCCCGTCATTCTCACAGGGAGAGGTCAAGATAGCAGCTTTTGGTCCGACAACTGCCGAAGCAGTCATGAATGAGGGTTACAGGCTTGATATTCAGGCCCCCAATCCCAAGGCTCCCTCAATGACGATGGCTCTCGATTGCTTTATCAGAGACTTTAATAAAAACAACAAATAACTTTCTTACAAATAATAAACCAGGGAAGGCATCACTCCGGCAGGATGGGTGCCTTTTCTTCTGAAATGGAAAAGCGCGGTAGAAGATTCCTTAAAAGTGAGAGACTCTGCAACATAAAAGCAATTGCCGAACTCTTCTCATCAGGCAGAACCATTTATCTGCCGCCGCTGAAGATTTTGTACAGGATAATGGCTGAGGAACCGGGAATGACCGGTGTGAGAGTCCTGATAACAATCCCTAAAAGAAGTTTTAAGAAGGCGGTCGAGAGAAACCTGATCCGCCGGCGGATCAGGGAGGCCTACAGGCTTAACAAATCGGCCCTTATTGAATCTTTAGCGGCCAGGGAGAGAAGGATTGACCTGGCAATTATTTACAATGATACCCTCATACACCCGTATATTGTGACGGAAAGAAGCATCAAAGAGATTATTGAGAAACTAACACATCTGAAGTGAAGTGCTAACTTTGCGAAAATATTTATCCATGACCCTCAGCAGATCAAAAAAGGCATTATTATCCGTTGCAATTGTGATTACAGTTGCTATTTCGGCCGGCTTTATCCTTGTCAACCAGGAGAGCCGGGATTTCAAACTCACCAAGAGTATTGACGTGTACATCTCACTCATGAGGGAGCTTAATGCCTTCTATGTAGATGAAATCGATGCTGAAAAGCTTGTGAACAAAGGAATTGACGCGATGCTCACATCTCTTGATCCGTATACAGTCTACTACCCGGAGGAGGACTCCGGTGATCTTGATTTCATGACGACGGGCAAGTATGGCGGATTTGGCTCACTTATCAGAAAATCAGGCGATTACATAGTAGTTACCAATGTGTACCGGGGGTTCCCTGCAGATCAGAATGGTATAAAGCCGGGGGATGAAATGATAAGCATTGACGGCATCTCCCTGAAAGGTGTCGCATCTGAAAAAGCCTCCGATATGCTTAAGGGAGAGCCCGGAACGGAGGCTGTTCTTGTGTTCCGTCGTAATGGGGAGGAGTTTACAAAGAGGCTCAAAAGGGAGAGGATTTCTATTCCGGCAGTTCCGTATTACGGCATGATAGACAGCAAAACAGGGTACATCCGGTTTACAAACTTCACCCAGAACTGTATTTCCGAGGTCAGGAGCGCACTGATCGACTTAAAGGATAAGCAGGGAGCGGAGAGCATCGTTCTTGACCTCAGGAATAATCCCGGAGGCCTCGTGAATGAAGCTGTTGAGATCGTTAATCTTTTTGTTAAACCGGGTCTGGAAGTAGTCAGCACCCGAGGCAGGGCAAAACAGTCTGATGCTGTTTTCCGCACGAACAGGAACCCTGTAGCACCGGATATGCCGGTTGTGGTCCTGATAAACAGGGGATCAGCATCAGCCTCCGAGATTGTCGCAGGGGCTCTGCAGGATTTCGACCGCGCAATAATAGTCGGAGAGCGTTCTTTCGGAAAAGGCCTTGTGCAGGTTGCACGGCCGCTAAGCTATAAGGCACAGGTGAAATTAACAACCGCAAAATACTATATACCCAGCGGCAGATGCATTCAGGCGGTCGATTTCTCAAATCCCAACGCGGACGGCAGCGTGGGGGTAATCCCTGATTCCCTCATTAAAACATTCAGTACACGCAACGGCAGACCTGTGAAAGACGGCGGAGGAATAATCCCGGATATGGTTATCCCGACCGATATGCTCACCCGCTTTACAAGCGAACTGTATGTTCAGAACATGATCTTTGATTATGCCACCGAATACTTCTGGTCACACCCTCTGCCCCCTGTCCTTGACAGCCTGAAACTCAATGATAAGGATATCGAGCGCTTCAGGGCATTCCTGGAAGAGAAGAAATTCAGCTATCAGACAGGCTCAGAGTCAGCACTTGATGATCTGATTGAAGCAGCAAGGGAAGAGCAGCTCTATGATGACAACAGCAAGGCGCTGGAGCAACTTCGTGAGGTCCTCGGTCATTCACTTGACAGGGATGTCGCAAGCCAGAAGAGCGAAGTGACTGAGCTGATTGAGTCAGAGCTTGCAGGAAGATATTTCTACGACTCCGGGATGATTAAGTATTCGCTCTCCCGTGATACCCAGGTCAAAGAGGCAATAAAAATAGCTGCCGACAGGGAAAGATATATCTCGCTTATCAAGGGGCCGGTGATCTGATCGAATCGTCTTAAATAAAATCAGAAGAGCTCCTTCTTCCATACGGGAAGTTTTTCCTTTATCATCTCCAGGGTATGCCTGCAGGCGCGGGTGGCATGGTCACGGTGACCGGCAGTCACCATGATGAAGAGTGATGCTTCGCCTGCCTTTACAGTTCCCGTTGAATGAACTATAATGACTGATCTTACGTCACTGAAAGCCGACCTGACAGTATCAATAATTGCCTCGGTCTCTTTAACAGCCATCTCCTCATAGGCAGAGTATTCTATAGCAGAGACTCTTATGCCGTCATTTTCGTCATCCCTTACCCTGCCAATGAAAATTGCCTCAGCGCCTGCGCCCGTGTCATCATTTCCGGGACTCATCAGTTCCGATATAAGTGCCGGGGTTAAGGGGCCGGCTATCAGATATTTATTTTTCATATTTTACTTTTTAACCTCCTGCAAAAGGAGGAAGGAGAGCAATTTTGTCACCATTTTCAAGAGAAACCTCTTCTTTAAGCAAAGTTCCGTTCAGTGCAAGTCTGAATGGTACCGAACGTATTTCCGGGTAGTTCAGGGCAATAATCAGTTTAAGGCTACCCGTGTCAGCAGCATTGAGCTCTTCTTCTGCCTTCCCGGTTATCTCACGGGCAACCCCGAAGTATAAAACCCTCACCATAATTTCTATCTTTTCTAATGTGCCTCCAGCCAGTTATACCCGGTGCCGGTATCTGTCTCAAGGGGAACATTAAGGGATGCTGCGCCGCGCATCTCCTCTGAGACAATCGTTCTGAGAGACTCCACCCGGGTCTCATCAACTTCAAAAATAAGTTCGTCATGCACCTGGAGTATCATCCTGGCATCAGGAAGCTCCTTCTTAAGTCTTTCAGCTATTCTCACCATCGCAATCTTAATGATATCAGCTGCGCTGCCCTGTATGGGAGCGTTGATGGCATTTCTTTCTGCATTGCCCCTTACCACCTGGTTTCTTGAGTGAATATCAGGGAGATAGCGTCGACGGCCGAACATTGTGGTAACGTATCCCTGCTCCCTGGCCTTTCGTATACTGTCATCCATGTAGGCTTTCACGCCGGGGTATGAGTTAAAATAACCGTCGATGAGATCCTTTGCCTCCTTCCGGCCTATGGTCAGTCTCTCCGAAAGGCCGAAGGCCGATATGCCATAGATAATGCCAAAATTGGCTGTCTTTGCCCTTGCCCTCATCTCGCGGGTGACCTCGGTCACCGGAACACCGAAGATCTTTGAAGCAGTGGCAGCATGTATATCCTGACCGGAAAGGAAGTCTGAGATCATTCCCCTGTCGCCGCTGAGATGAGCCATCAGCCTGAGTTCTATCTGCGAGTAGTCGGCACTGAGGAATATTTGTCCGGGTGCAGGGATGAATGCCTTCCGTATTTCGCGCCCCTCCTCGTCACGGACAGGTATATTCTGCAGATTGGGATTGGTGGAGCTCAGTCTGCCCGTTGAGGCAACCGCCTGGTTATATGTGGTATGTATCCGGCCCGTTCTCCTGTCAACAAGCCCGGGAAGTGATTCGACATAGGTTGACTGCAGCTTCTTAAGCCCCCGGTATTCAAGCACTTTGGCAATTACCGGATGCTTCGTTGTAAGGCGCTGAAGCACCTCTTCGTCGGTGCGATACTGCCTGGTTTTGGTAAGACGTGCATTATCGTCGAGGCGGAGCCTGACGAAAAGGATCTCGCCAAGCTGTTTTGGAGAGGAGATATTGAACTCCTGTCCGGCGAGATGATATATTTCACCTTCAAGCCTTATTATGGTCTCACGGAGAGATACAGCATAATTCTTAAGTACTGATTCATCAATGAGAATGCCGTCTCTTTCCATCCTGGCCAGGACACTTATGAGGGGCATCTCTATCTCTTTCGCGAGCTTCTCAAGGCCCTCCTTCCTCAGTATCGGTTCAAAGACATTTTTCAACTGCCATGTTACATCCGCATCTTCAACAGCATATTCCCTGATCTTTTCCCGGTCCACATCCCTCATACTCTTTTGACGGGGGCCTCTTTCACCGATAAGCTCCTCGATTGGCACGGGAGTGTAGTTGAGGTACTTCGTCGCCAGGAGGTCCATGTTATGGCGCATGTCAGGCTCCAGGAGATAATGAGCCAGCATGGTATCAAACAGTGGCCCCTTCACCTCCATATCATAACATGACAACACATGGATATCAAACTTAAGGTTCTGCCCTGTTTTTCTTATTGAGGGATTTTCAAAAACAGTCCGGAACGGTTCGAGAAGCCTGAGGGTCTCTTTCCGGTCAGGAGGTAGCCAGAGAAGGGTACCGGATCCTTTTTCCCGGCTGAAAGCAATAGCAACAAGCTCAGTGTTCAGCGGATCGAGGGAGGTTGTCTCAGTGTCAAAACAGAACTCGTCAAGCTTTCCGAGTGTGGCTGCAAGTTCCGTCGCCTGCTCAAAATTCTCAGCAATATTGTAATTATGGGGTGTCGAATCTATTGCTTTTGTTCTCTCATCGTTTGCGGCAGGAGTCTCTGCAAACAGAGAGCCCTGTGAGTGCGGTGCGGATTGCGGTTTAGTAAAGACTGTCTCCTCTGCTACAGCTGCCGGGCTGTCAACAGGTTCGGCTTCACGTCGCAGCCGTGCTGCAAGAGTGCGGAACTCCAGCTCCTCATACAACTTTCTCAGTGCGCCTGTGTCAGCTTCGCGCCTGTGGTAATCCTCATGACGGAATTCCACCGGAACATTCTGTTCTATTGTTGCCAGACGTTTTGAAAGCAGTATCTGCTCCTTGTTTTGCTCCAGAATCTCCTTTTGCCGCCCCTGGAGCTCCGAAGTGCGTTCAAGCAGTGTCTCTATTGCCCCATGGTCACCAATAAGCTTACAGGCCGTTTTAGGGCCTATTCCTGGGGCTCCCGGTATATTGTCGGAGGAATCCCCCATCAGCCCCAGGAGGTCAGTGATCTGATGTGGTTCAACCCCGTATTCCCTCACGATCTCCTTTTTTCCCCATATTTCTGCATCACCTCCGCTCCTGCCGGGCCTGTACATAAAGACATTGTCAGTTACAAGCTGGGCAAAGTCCTTATCGGGTGTCATCATGTATGTTATATAACCCGCATCAGCACCCTTGCGTGCCAGTGTTCCGATCACATCATCAGCCTCAAAACCGGGCACCTCTATCACCGGAATGCGATATGCCTCAAGCAGTCTCTTGATGTAAGGCACTGCAATCTTTATGTCCTCGGGGGTGGCGTCACGGTTGGCCTTGTAAGCCGGAAAGATCTCATGTCTGAAGGTAGGGCCGGGAGGATCAAATACAACAGCTATATGTGAGGGGTTCTGCTTGCTGAGCAGATCTTCGAGTGTAAGCAGAAAGCCGAAGACCGCAGAGGTGTTCATTCCCCCGGAGGTAATCCGGGGATTCCTGATAAACGCATAGTATGACCTGAATATCAGGGCATAGGCGTCGAGCAGGAACAGCCTGTTGTCGTTTTCAGTCACAGTCATCTGTTATCGGAGGCATGCCACTCGGCAAACGATGTGGCTGTTTCATAAAGCTTTACACTGTGAAGCGTTATTCCTTCCGGCATCTTGCCGAGGAGAATCGCTGCCACATCAGCAACGATGTTTTCACATGTCGGCTGGTATGGTGATACGATCACATTTCCAAAATGGCTGCGATAACTTTCCACCTTGTCGGCCGGGGCAAAACCAGCTACCATAAGAGAGTGGTCAAACTTATCGACTATGTTTTCCCTGACCAGCTTTTTCAGATCTCCGAAATCGATTACCATTCCGTTATGCGGATCTTCCGGATTGTTTGCCGGCACGCCTGAAAAAGTCACGTAAAGTATGTAAGAATGACCGTGAACGTTACGGCAGGGTCCGTCATAGTTCCATAATGCATGGGCCATCTCGAAACGAAACTCCCTTGTCACACGAATTACAGCCATAGGTATGTTTTTTTGTGTCCACAAAAATAAACTATTTATCACGACTTTTGTTTAAAGTGAGGTTTCTGCCTGATTTTTACCGGTTTATGTATCAAGCAGCCAATTTAATGCATATCTTTGCACCCAATTTAACAATAAGCAGATGGAGAGTAAAAAAGCGTTGACAATCCCGTTCCTTATGTCGGAGAGCTTCAGGAAAAATGGTGAAAACAAGGCCATGGGATTCGTGGGAGAAGAGGTTATTACGTATAACCAGCTTAAGAGCACCGTTGATGCCATCATCGGAATGCTTGAAAATTATTCTGTGGGTCATGGTGACAGGGTGGCCATTCTGAGCGGCAGCATGCCCAACTGGGGTGCCACATACCTTGCCGTGACATCAATGGGAGCGGTAATTGTTCCCATTCTGCCGGATTTCACTCCGGAAGAGATATCCAATGTTCTGATTCACTCAGGAAGCAAAGTGCTCTTCGTTTCAGGCGCTCTTACAGTTAAGGTTGCAGGCTTCAGGTCTGATGCACTGAAGGCAGTTATTACCACCGACGATTTTGCGGTACTGTCAGGTTACAACGGCACAGGGTTCGTTCCCTCGCGCAGGCCTGAGAAAGAGTATCATGTCGGGGAGGAAGACCTCGCAGCAATAATTTACACTTCAGGCACAACCGGCAAGTCGAAGGGAGTCATGCTCACGCATAAGAACATCAGCTTTAACGCCCAGAAATGCCTCACGATTCAGAAGATAGAGAATGATGACCTGTTTCTTTCAATACTTCCTCTCTCGCACACTTATGAACAGACGCTCGGGCTGATACTTCCCCTATTCAACGGTGCGGCCATTTATTACCTTCGCAAGGCTCCGACGCCGGCGGTGCTGCTTCCGGCCCTGGAGCAGGTGAGGCCGACAATAATGCTTACGGTGCCGCTTATAATGGAGAAGATATATTTCAACAAGATAGCGACAACCTTCAACAAGAAGAAGATAGTTTCGCTGCTTTATCACACTGCACCCTTCCGCAGGCTTTTAAACCGTCTTGCAGGCAAGAAACTGTACCAGACATTCGGCGGGAGATTGAGATTCTTCGGTATCGGCGGAGCCAAGCTGAATCACACCGTTGAGCAGTTCCTCATCGATGCAAAGTTTCCGTATGCTATCGGTTATGGCCTTACAGAGACATCTCCTCTGCTTGCCGGCACACTCGTAGGCAGCACCAGGCTCGGATCA
>JAKEGI010000083.1 GCA_022615595.1 Bacteroidales bacterium
AAGAAAGGCATGGGAGCAAAGATGATGCTGTACGGAGCAATTCTGCTGACCATTTCACACCTGATCTTTGCCCTGTTTCCAAACAGTGCATTCACAAAACCAATAGCCATTGGGACAATTGTTATCCTCGGCACTGCCTTCTCACTGGTACCTGCCTCCATGTGGCCATCGGTTCCCAAAATCGTGGAGGACAGATACCTGGGGTCAGCCTATGGCAGCATATTCTATATACAGAATATAGGATTGCTTCTGGTTCCGATACTCATCGGTTGGGTTACATCAGTCTCCAACCCCGGGGTGGCTGAAAAGATTGCGACAGGTGCAGAAGGATTGCGTTATGATTACACTGTGCCCGAACTGGTCTTCGCGGCATTCGGATTGGCAGCAATCTTTATGGCAATGTTCCTCAGACGCATTGACAGAAAAAGAGGTTATGGCCTCGATATTCCAAATATTAAAAAGTAGTATCAATTTAAATATTTAGTTATGAGTGATATAAGAAAACTTGAACCAAAGCTTCTGTGGAAATATTTTTATGAAATAACACAGATCCCGCGCCCTTCCAAGAAAGAGAAGGCGATGATAGAGTATATGAAGAAGTTTGGCAAGGAGAACGGTATTGAGACCATTGTTGACAAGACCGGAAACGTCATTCTTCGCAAACCTGCCACAAAGGGCATGGAGAACCGCAAAGGCATCATAATGCAGGGTCACCTTGACATGGTGCCCCAGAAAAACTCCGATAAGGTGTTTGATTTTGAGAAGGATCCCATAGAAACACGTATTGACCAGGGATGGGTCAAAGCCAACGGCACCACCCTCGGAGCCGATAACGGCATAGGAGTCGCTGCTGCGATGGCTGCCATGACTGATCCAAAGATTGTTCACGGACCCCTTGAAGCGTTGTTTACTATTGATGAAGAGACAGGAATGACTGGCGCCAAGAACCTGAAGAAGGGTGTTCTCAAGGGTGAGATAATGATAAACCTCGACTCGGAGGATGAGGGAGAGCTTTATGTCGGATGCGCCGGAGGAATTGATGTGAGTGCCGTTCGCAGCTACAAACAGGAGAAAACCCCTGCAGGGATGACAGCTTACAGGATAACGGCCAAGGGGTTACGTGGCGGCCATTCAGGTGTTGACATAAAACTTGAACGGGCAAATGCCAACAAAATAATGTTCCGCTTCTTTCAACAGGCAGAGCATGATTTCGGACTCCGTATTGCAGTTTATTCCGGAGGTGACCTTCGCAATGCCATACCTCGTGAAGCATCAGGCATCGTTGTTGTACCTTCTATCAAGAAGGCCCAGTTCGAAAAATTCGTTAAGGGCTATGAGAAGATATACAGGAGCGAGTTCAAAGAGGTTGATCCGGATATCAGATTCTTCGCTGAGTCAAGCGCCGCCCCTGTTAAGGTAATGAATGCAGGTGACCAGTACAGGATCATCAGGGCTGTCTTCGTATGCCCAAACGGTGTACAGAGGATGAGCCAGAGCATGGAGGGACTGGTTGAGACATCGAACAACCTCGCCATCGTAAGGTTAAAGGAGGGTAAGTTCGAGGCATACTGCCTCACACGCAGCTCTGTCGACACTGCCAAGGAGGCAACAGCATGGCAGATTGCCGCAGGATTCCACCTTATTGATGCAGATGTTCAGCTCACGGGAAGTTACCCGGGCTGGAATCCCAACATGGAAAGCCCCATTCTGGCAACAATGCAGGCTACCTATAAGAAGCTATACGGTAAGGTGCCGGAGATAAAGGCAATACATGCAGGTCTCGAGTGCGGCATTATTATGGGAGCCTATCCGAAACTTGATTCGATAAGCTTCGGCCCAACCATCCGTTTCCCTCACAGTCCGGATGAGAAGATTGAAATAGAGTCAGTAGGCAAGTTCTGGAATTTCCTGGTGGCGACACTGAAGAACGCCCCGGTAAATAAATAAAAGACCGGCATATTTTGTAGCGACCCGCAAATTGCGGGTCGTTACTTTTTTAAAATGTAAGGGTAATTTTCTGCCTCTCCTTTGTCGTCCAGGCCTCAATGTTTTCAGCCTTCTGCCATACGCCGGTGTCCGGGTCACCTGCCTCTATCGTATAAGGACCATAATGGAAGACTCCCGGCTGATACGCATTTCCGCTTATCCTGAGAGTGTAAACAACCTCACCTGTATTATCACTGATGACTCGTATTACAGGATTATTGAGCCCTTCAGTGACCACCTCCGGCATCCATGCCACTATGCGACGGCCATAATTGTCAGTCTGTTTTATCCTGACAGGCCATCCGGGGAAAGGATTTCCAGAGGTTGGGTCAGCATACCCGGGCCAGTTTGCCATCTCAATCTCCCTGGTCTTCCTGTTGAAGGTAATTGCACTGTAACCGGTGACAAGTTCATTGTGCCTTGCCGGTATGACAGTACTCCTGTGCGGATTGGCAACTGCATGGACCGTGATCTTGTTTCCGAAGCCGTCCTCATACTCGCCGGTATAATCAGGGGCACCTTCGGTTTTGTTTCTACCGGGGTATGGAGGAAACCACCTCCTCGGAAAGATATTACCTGTTGCGGGTGATACGATTGCATAAGCTGCATCGCCCCATGTGTCGGTACCATACTGCAAGGTCGAAGGGAGATGCTGATCACCGCAGATATGCAGGGCGAAGCCCTTGCGTATGATCTTTAGTGCCTGATTGCGTCCGCTCTGCGGCCAGCCGTCGGAATCAAAATCTGTGACAATCTTGTCGCCCGTAACATAAACACCGGAGTCAGGTATTGTCATTGATGTTACAATGGCGTCACTGGTAGCTGAATCAGGCAGGGTAGACAGATTAGTCCACAGGGTTTGTGAGAGTACTGCTTTCATCCAGGTACCGCTGGACCAGTCATCAGTCCACTTCTCAAGAAATGCCAACTGGCGGTCACCTAAAAGGGCAGCATCCGGAATATCAGCGCTGTACCTTACACTCCATTGCTGATTCTGCGGCCAGCCATTTATTATCCTCGCGTCAGGGAGCAATCCGGCAGGTGCTGACTTGAACTTGCGGTCCTCAATGACAGCCAGGCTTAAGCCCCCTATATTGCATTCTGTGAAATAGACTCCTATACCCTGTTCCACAGGCTCCGGGTCAACCGGATCAGGCAGATGGCTTGTCTGTGTCTTCTGAACCATGTTGACAAACGCGGGTGGCATCTTATAGCCTCCGGCGTCCTGAGCTGCCGCACCTGTCAGGCCGGCAGGTGTAGCCTTTCCTCCGGCACCCCACAGGTTTCCATGATAGACATCGTGATCGTCAGGGATGGTAATGGCCGGAATGATGGTCGTCAGGTCGCGGTAGGTGAAACACCACAGGTACCATTTGTACAGGTAATCATAAATGGCACCGTCACCAAACACGGCAGCAGTGGGAGAGGCCCCTTCATACACCTGGTCACCTGCAAAGAAGAGCAGGTCGGGTTTTTGCTTCATGAGGTTGTCAGTCATCTTCGCAAAGGGAAAAAGCACTCCCCACTCAAAGGGAAAGTA
>JAKEGI010000084.1 GCA_022615595.1 Bacteroidales bacterium
CTCGCCTCAAACGCCCACAAAGGGCTAGGCTACAGGAGATTTCCCCGTTAGCTTGATGCATATGGGGTTTATCCCCGCCCGCAGCACTTGGCTTAATTCAACGACATTGCCGGGTCTCCCCCACTGTGGGAAGGACCCGGGAGGATATGTTGTCTCACCCTTTCCACCTTTCCCCGGCATCCCCTTTTGTTCGCTTCGGTTTTTCCCTCCGTCTCCTCCTTGCTCCTTGCTCCTTGCTCCTTGCTTATACTGATGCAAAAATAAAGAAATGACCGGATTTATGGAGGTTATTTAATATGATATAACTTTGGGCATCAGTTCGGGCAATGATGGAAAGGGAATGGACAACAACACTGAGAGGTTACAGGAGTTACCTCATGATCGAGAGGTCGCTCTCGAACAACAGTGTTGAAGCATATCTCAATGACCTGCGCAAACTGAGGGAATACCTGCGTGAGCACAAGAAAGACCGTAACCCATCTGAGATCACCTATACCGACCTCAGCGATTTCGTGGCATTCAGTTCCGGAACAGATAATTCTGCTCGTACACAGGCCAGGCTGATTTCAGGCATCAGGGCATTCTTCAGGTACATGATAATTGATGGAACAATAAAAGAGGACCCCTCAACACTTCTTGAATCGCCACGGTTGGGCATGAAGCTGCCGGAAGTATTAACAACAGAAGAGATTGACAGGATTATTGCTGCAATAGACCTGAGCCGCCCTGAAGGTCACCGGAACAGGGCGATCATAGAAACAATGTACAGCTGCGGTCTTCGCGTGTCGGAGCTGGTAAACATGAAGCTTACTGATATTCACAGGAGTGAAGGCTTTGTCACTGTAACCGGCAAAGGGAACAAGCAAAGACTCGTGCCAATCGGGTCAGTGGCACTGAAAGAAATAGACAACTGGCTGGAGACAAGAAATATGCTGCCGGTTATTGCTGACCGGAACATTATCTTCCTTAACAGGCGGGGAAGGCGGCTTAGCAGGGTGATGATCTTTACAATAATAAAAAATCTGGCCGAAGCTGCCGGCATACGAAAAAAGATAAGCCCTCATACATTCCGCCACTCATTCGCAACCCATCTCGTAGAAGGGGGGGCTGACCTGCGTGCCGTGCAGGAGATGCTGGGCCATGAGTCAATTACCACCACTGAGATATATACCCATATAGACAGGAGCTACCTGAGAGACACCCTCATTATGTTTCATCCGAGATCAAAACATTAATAAAAAGGTGTTTCGTAATATCAGCATAATTTATACTTTTGCGGATCGAAAAAAAGGCTTTTTTAATAATTATAATTCAGATAAACTATGTCAAAAGTTAAACGTGTTTATTCCTTCGGCAACAAAACTGCTGATGGTAAGTCAGATATGAAGAATCTGCTTGGCGGAAAAGGTGCCAATCTTGCTGAGATGTGTCTCCTGGGTCTCCCGGTGCCTGCCGGTTTTACAATCACCACAGATGTATGTACAGAATACTATGAAAATAACTGTGAGCTGCCAAAAGAACTCATGCCTGAGGTGTGGGAAGCAATGAAAAAGGCTGAAGCAGCAATGGGAATGAAATATGGTGACAAAGAGAATGCTCTTCTCGTTTCATGCCGTTCCGGTGCGCGCAGTTCAATGCCAGGCATGATGGACACCGTTCTGAATATAGGACTCTGTTCTGATACAATTCCCGGTCTGATCAAAAAGACAAATAATCCCAGGTTTGTGTGGGACTCATACCGCCGTCTGATTATGATGTATGCTGACGTAGTTATGGAAAAGGCAGAAGGCATTGAACCGACTGACGGAAAAGGTATCCGGAAGCAGCTCGATGAAATGCTTGATGAGTACAAGCACAACAAAGGATTCAAGTCAGACACCGATCTTTCATCAGATGACCTGAAACATCTTGCTGAAGAGTTCAAGAAGAGGGTCAAAAAATCACTTGGCAAGGAGTTTCCGGATGATGCACGTGAGCAGCTTGAAGGGGGCATCAAGGCCGTGTTCAAAAGCTGGAATGGGAAAAAGGCTGTATCGTACCGTCGCATTGAGGGTATTCCGGATGAATGGGGCACAGCTGTAAACGTGCAGGCTATGGTGTTCGGCAATATGGGTGACTCATCTGCTACCGGTGTCGCTTTCACCCGTAACCCGGCAACTGGTGAGAACATATTCTATGGCGAGTGGCTCGTAAATGCACAGGGTGAAGACGTCGTAGCCGGCATCCGCACCCCGAACCCGCTCAACGATGACACAAAGAATGAGCAGAACAAGCACCTTCACAGCATGCAGGAGTCGATGCCCGGCACATACACGGAGCTTGTTGATATAAGGAACATCCTTGAGAAGTCATTCCATGATATGCTCGACATCGAGTTCACCATCCAGGAGGGCAAGCTTTTCATGCTCCAGTGCCGCGCTGGCAAGCGTACTGGTACCGCAGCCCTTAACATGGCAATGGATATGCTTTCCGAGGGTCTGATAGACGAGAAGAAGGCTGTCATGAGAGTTGACCCTGCTCAGCTTGATGAGCTCCTTCATCCTATCTGTGACCCGTCAGCAGAGAAAAAAGCAACTCCTCTCGTCAAGGGTCTTCCGGCAGGTCCCGGTGCAGCTGTCGGCAAGATAGTATTTACAGCTGAGGATGCAGTTGCATGGCATCGCAGGGGCGAAAAGGTAATCCTCGTCCGTGAGGAGACCAACCCTGAGGATGTTGAGGGCATGCGTGCTGCAGAAGGTATCCTTACTGCACGCGGAGGGATGACATCACACGCTGCCCTTGTTGCAAGAGGCTGGGGTAAGTGCTGCATCGTCGGCGCAGGCGGAATGCATGTTGAATCAGCAGCCAAAAAAGCAAAGATAACAGGTACTGACATAGTGCTGAAAGAGGGTGATGTAATAACACTCAACGGCACAAGAGGAAATGTTTACAACGGGGCTATTAAACTCATGGATGCCACTGAGAACCCAAGGTTCCAGACCTTCATGAAAATGGTTGACAAGTTTCGTACGATGGGTGTCCGCACCAACTGCGACAACCCCGATGATGCAAAGATGGCACGCGAATTCGGTGCAGAAGGCATCGGGCTCTTCCGTACAGAACATATGTTTTACGGCAAAGGGTCAGAGCAGCCTCTCTTCATCCTCCGCAAGATGATCCTGAGCAACACCGCTGCCGAGCGCGTCAGCGCCCTCAATGAGCTATTCCCCTTTGTGAAGAAGGATATGAAAGGTACCCTGGAGGCAATGGACGGACTTCCCGTAACCTTCCGTCTGCTCGACCCGCCACTGCATGAGTTCGTACCGCAGGGTGCAGAGAAGCAGGCTGAACTGGCCAGGGCACTAGGCATCTCCATCGAAGCTATTGCCAAGAGAGGTGAAGCGCTCCATGAATCGAACCCGATGATGGGACACCGCGGCGTCCGTCTTGGCATCACCTATCCGGAAGTATCCGAGATGCAGATCAGGGCAATGTTCGAGGCTGCAGCCGAACTGCTGAAAGAAGGCAAGAAACCGATACCTGAACTGATGGTTCCCGTAACATGTGATGTCTCTGAGCTCGATGTCACCAAAAAGATCTACGACAGGGTGCATGATGAAGTCTGCAAAAAGTTCGGACTGAGTAAGATCGATAATAAGTACGGCACCATGATCGAGATACCCCGCGCCACCCTGCTGGCAGACCGCATGGCAAAAACCGCGGAGTTCTTCTCCTTCGGTACCAATGACCTTACCCAGATGACCTTCGGCTTCAGCCGTGATGACATCGGTGGCTTCCTGCATGACTATCTTTACAACAAGATGCTCGCAGCAGACCCGTTCCAGACTATTGACCAGGACGGTGTAGGCCAGCTCATAACCATGGCTTGTGAGAAAGGACGTGCTACACGCTCCAACCTCAAGATAGGTATCTGCGGCGAACAGGGAGGTGATCCGGCTTCAGTGGAGTTCTGCTTCAGGAACGGACTGAACTATGTCAGCTGTTCACCATTCAGGGTACCGATAGCCAGGCTGGCTGCAGCACAGTCTGCAATAAAATACGGGAAAAAATAATCTGGTCCAACAAACATTGTAGAGGAGGGTCTGAGACCCTCCTCTACTTTTTTTATGCCTATACCGTTTGTATTGACCTATCTGACCAGCAACAGCATAACGGCTGATGATGAAACGCCTGCCGGTGACATTTTTTCGAGCCTTATGATATAGGTTCCGGCTTTGAGCATGGATGGAGGAGCCCATTGATGTATCTTCTGCCCCGGATCCTCTGTGCCCTTATAGATATTAATCACCCTCCTGCCGTCTGCAGTGAACAGGTCAAGAGATACTGCTGACTGCCTGACAAGATCATAAGTTATGGTTACGGACGATGATGCAGGATTAGGATAGACTGCCAGAGAACCCGCATCATCAGCAATATCCTCAACAGCGGTCGGAACTATTACCATGGCATCGTCAAACCATACCGTACCACTCTTTGAACCAACAGGAGTCTGTCTTATAACAACACTGTGGTAAAGCCTCTCACCGCTCCCCCCTATTGAGGAAAAAGGTATCGTCTTCAGATCCCAGCCTGCCCAGTCGAGGGTGTCAACATAAACAATGTGATTTGTTGAGCCTGAAGAATAAAACCAGTATTCAAGAATGTTCATGCTCATATCACCGAAAACCCATATCCCGAAAAGATTCGAGGCTGAAGATCCTATTGAGGGTTTCTTAGTGTCAAAGACACGGCACACTCCACCGTCGGCGGCTGTAAAGACATAGTCAAGCCTCCCTGCATTGCTCCCTGTTCGCTTTATTTCCGGCGAAGCCGTGAAAGTTGTAAGAGGATTGTCAGTTCCTATCGTGCTGCCGCTGGCATCAGGATCCCAGAAATCAGAGATGTTGTCATAGCTCTCAATGTTGGTTCCGGTCTCATAGCTTTTGGTGCGTGTTGTGAATGCTATCTCAGAAGACTGACCTGTGGCAAGGCCTGTAATATCTGTGACCGAAGAACCCACATTGATACGGTACTGTTTATTTATTGCCAGAGCCTGTGAAAGCTCAAAGAAGTAACCACCCTTCCCGTTTTTCTCAAGCCACTCCTCCCTCACCTTTGTCACAGGCTGACCCAGGTCATCAAGAAGCTTTATTTCTGTTTTTGAAGTCGACTGATTCAACGGGGCATCAAACCATAACCTTATCTGAGGATAAAGTGTGACATCCGCACCGGCGGTCACCGGGTAGCTGGTCTCGAGCTTCAACGCTGCCCTGTTTCGGGTGACAAATGCATACTCAACTGCTGAGGCAAGGGGAACTTTCCACCTTGAACAGGCCTTTGTGCCTATTTTAATAATATAGTTTGTCTTACTCTGAAAACCGACTGCCGGCCTTACCTTAAGCACCCTGCTCTTGTCATCCCACGAAAAGACAATATCTGCCGGGGGCAGAAACTCCAGTGCCTTCTGAACCGAATCCCTCTCCATGGGCAAATCGAAAGTGAAGGTGAATTCCTGATTGAAAGGTATGCTGTCTGTCAGCCCTGGTGACAAACCTGTCAGCGCAGGTACCATGGTTGTGTCAAACTGAAGATAAATATCAGCGAGGACTGACTTGTTTGCAGCAACTGTCACCGAAAGAGAATCCCTTAAGTAATCCTGGACCCCGTCAAAAAACAGCTTATAGTTTCCCGGCGGTACTGAATCAAATAGAAAGAAACCATTATTGAGATCGTCAACATTGTATACCCTGTTTCCCGGAACCAGTGTCACCGTTGCACTATTCAGTGGCATTGCCTCATCACGCGTTCCTGGTTTGAAATACCATGTCGGGGTTATAAGTGAGTCTCTTACCACACCTGCGATGACCCCATGCTGCAATGGCGTTACATTTTGAAATTCATTGAATGAGCGAAGGAAGGCCCAGGCTTCGTGATGAAGGAAATCTGTGTTGCGCAGTCGCCACCCTTCGGGGACATAATCATGAAATGAACCCTCTGAAAGAACGCCTGGCATTGTGAGACCGCGGAGGACACCAAGGCCCTGCGTACCCCAGTCAGGATAAAATGACCAGTCGCCCTTGACCCATACATTGCTGCTGGTCCAGCAGTTTCCCTTTTCAAAAACCTTTTGCCAGATAATCTCTCCCATTACTTTGGAATCCGGGTAAACAGGCTGATTGTCATAGCCGCGGAAGAGCATGAGAGGCTGGTTCTGCTTGCCGTCGAACCCGTTGCTGTGTATTGACAGGAAAAAGTGGACATTCAGGTCATTGGCCATCTGTGAAATTGCCGAAAGAGGAAGATCATCACCCGTATTGTTTGTTGTCCTCGACATATAGACATCAGCTTTCATATTACGAAGGAGATCCCTGAGGTAGAGACCCTTGACAAGGTTACCCTCCGACTCCCAGAAGTCAGTGGCAATCATATGCCTGTCATCTGAGTCATACCCGCCGTGTCCGGGATTGATAAATATTCTGTAACCTGTCAGATCAGCCTTCTGTGCTTTCAGACATGTGCCTGAAATGAGTATCAGCAGTGCAGCGGGAATAAATATATTTCTCACGGTAACGGGCAGTTCATTTAACCTTCAGTCTCATAACAAAAATCTCTCCTTCAGGTGTCTGAAAGACCACGTTTTTACCGTCAGGGAATGGCAAAGGATACATCTCTGCCCTTGAAGGGGTGTCGGTAATATTCATCCTTTGACCTGACGAAAGAGAGAAACATACAATTTCAGAACCGGTAACGCGGTAACCGTCATCATGGTCCTCCATTCCGATTACCATCCTGTTGTTCAACCATCTGGGGGCGCTTATCGGGCCCATCGAAAACAATACCTTTCCCTCAAGATCACTTACAAATGCACCCTTGCCGGCAAAATAGCAGAGCAGTTTTGAGCGGTCAGGAGAGAGAGACGCCCAGATGTACGAACCGTCACCGTTAGGTTTTACCATTCTTGCTTCACCGTTGAGGTAAACTACAGGGGTGAGATTCTCAGATACTACAAAAATATCCGGGGCCCCGCTTTTAAGTGAGGCATTGTCAAGTTTGGCACTATGAATTTTACCCCCTGACATAAAATGCAAAGTGTTTCCGGAAACGGTCGGAGCAGAGAGGTCAGACGCCTTTTCAGCAACAACTTTCCTGTCACCAGTTGACATTTCATACTGTATCAGTGATGAGACTTTCTTCTGATCCGGGAATTCATCCTCCCTGAAGAAAAGATAGCGCCCGTCTTCGGAGAAACGGGGCTCAAAACCTGCTCCGGGGGCGTCACTGATCTGTAAAACCTTCCCTCCTCTTTTGCCTGTGAGGTAAGCACCTTTGTAACCGTGTCCGGAGACCAGCATCCACCTGCCGTCAGGTGAGACTGCAGAGATGAATGATATTTCATTGTCAGGCAGCTGTACACGCCTGGTCCTTGTCACCCTTACCTCCTGCGCTTCAAGTGTGACTGTAACCATTAGAACTGTCAGAAAGGCCGCTCTCATGAGTAAATAGTTATTTTGGAAATAATTGCGGGTTTAAAATTACTGATATTTATTTACTGCAGCATGTTTTAAACCAGCTTATGGTGCAATCAGTTGACTTTTCGGGCGTCACACCCGACTGTCAGACTTTTTTACAGCACTTTGGGTAGGTGGTCATGTTAATATGTTTAACTTTGAGGGACATCAGAATGAAGAAGACCATGATGTCAGAAGAAATCTTAAAGCACTACGGAATTAATAACGTATCCGGATTAGTATACAATCCGTCTTTCGATCAATTGTACAATGATGAGTTATCACCTGATCTCGAAGGATTTGAGAGAGGTGTTCTTACAACCACCGGGGCAGTGGCGGTTGACACAGGCATCTTTACCGGACGCTCTCCCAGGGACAAGTATGTTGTCCGCGACAGTGTGTCTGAAGATACTGTCTGGTGGAAGTCTGACGCCTCACCTGTATCAGATAACAAAGCTATCACGATGGAGGCATGGGAGCACTGCAAAAAGATTGCCTCAGCTCAGCTCTCAGGTAAGAAGCTCTATGTTGTTGACTGCTTCTGCGGGGCGAATGAAGACACCAGGCTGAATGTGAGATTCATTATGGAGGTAGCCTGGCAGGCTCACTTCGTTAAGAATATGTTTATCAGGCCGTCGGAAGAGGAGTTGAAATCATTCATTCCTGATTTCGTGGTGCTGAATGCCTCCAAGGCCACAAACCCGGGATACAAACAATATGGACTCAACTCTGAGAATTTCGTTTTCTTCAATCTCAAAGAGAGGATGGCTCTCATCGGAGGGTCATGGTATGGCGGAGAGATGAAGAAAGGCATCTTCTCGGTAATGAATTATTTCCTTCCGTTAAGGGGAATAGCCTCAATGCACTGTTCTGCCAACGTAGGCAAGAACAATGATGTGGCGATCTTCTTCGGATTGTCAGGTACAGGAAAAACGACCCTGTCGACTGATCCCGACAGGGCATTGATAGGTGACGACGAGCACGGATGGGATGATCACGGAGTCTTTAACTTTGAAGGAGGCTGTTATGCCAAGTGCATCAACCTGAGCAAGGAGAACGAGCCTGATATATACAGGGCTATAAGACGCGACGCACTCCTTGAGAATGTGGTCGTCAGTGATGATGGTGAGATCGACTTCTCCAGCGATGCAAAGACAGAAAACACGAGGGTGTCATACCCTATATTTCATATTGACAATATTGTCAGGCCTGTTTCACGCGCCGGACATGCCACAACGGTTATCTTCCTTACAGCAGATGCCTTCGGTGTCCTCCCTCCGGTGGCGAGGCTTACCGAGGAGCAGACACAATACTACTTCCTCAGCGGCTACACGGCAAAGGTTGCCGGCACGGAGCGTGGCATTGTAGAGCCTCAACCCTCCTTCTCTGCCTGCTTCGGTGCTGCATTTCTTATGCTTGACCCGATAACATACGCACATGAGCTTACAAAGAAAATGAAAGCTCACAAAGCCGAGGCATGGCTCGTCAATACAGGATGGATGGGGGGGCCATACGGTACCGGCAAGCGCATTGACCTGCCCTCAACGAGGAATATCATCAATGCTATCCTTAATAAGACTATTACTGACGTTTCTTATTCGACTCTGCCGATATTTAACCTGAAGATTCCTCAGGCTGTGCCCGGAGTGCCTTCCTCACTGCTTGATCCGAGACAGGCCTGGGGTTCTGATCAAAAATGGAATAAGGCTGCCGGGGAGCTGGCAGAGAAGTTCAAAAAGAATTTCTCGAAGTTCACCTCTAATCCTGATACTGCGAAACTGGCTCACTCGGGACCTGAGCTATAACATGTAACAGATGAATATCTACCTGTCTGTCGCCGCCCTTCTCATTGCGTATATTGCAGGGTCTCTGCCTACAGCAGTATGGGCAGGCAGGATCTTTCACGGCATCGATATAAGAGAACATGGCAGCGGAAATGCAGGAGCGACAAACACCATCAGGGTGCTGGGTTGGAAGACAGGTATACCTGTGCTGATCATTGACCTGGCCAAAGGCTTGCTGGCAGCCTCTCTCCCTTTAATACTGAATGCTGCTCCGGAGGAATCAACACAAATGATGGCGCTGAAGATAGCCTGCGGCATGGCAGCGATCCTGGGTCATGTGTTTCCGGTCCTGGCAGGCTTCAGGGGCGGCAAGGGAGTAGCGACAACCTTCGGAGTGCTGCTGGCGCTGCACCCGTGGTTAACACTAACCTGTGCAGCCATATTCCTGGCAGTGCTTCTGATAAGCGGGTACGTGTCGCTCAGTTCAATGATCGCAGGCATAATGTTCCCGATCTTGCTGATGACGGTTTTCAGCACACCTTCAATGTTGTTTAAGATATTTTCCGTCGTTGTAGCCGCCGCACTTGTGCTTACTCATTCAAAGAACA
The DNA here is from genome assembly GCA_022615595.1 of Bacteroidales bacterium. GTDB lineage: Bacteria > Bacteroidota > Bacteroidia > Bacteroidales > VadinHA17 > SR-FBR-E99. Next base: position 9,880 of record JAKEGI010000084.1, read on the forward strand.
TTGGAAGGCTTTTAAGAGGTGAGGAGAAGAGGTTTATCCGCAAGAAGAAAGCCTAGCGACTTCTAAGCTGTACCATAGCTTTAGCGAACTCCCTGCCCAGGTCTAAATATCCGTTTGTGTCATAATGCCATGGATCGCTGTACTCATAATTGTCAGTAGAGGTCACAAGGGCAGCATTCCCGTCTTCAATGACAAAATCAGCCTGTGCCTGCCTTACCACATCACCATAGGTCCAGACAATGCTGTCGCTGTCACGATGAGAGTCAGTAATGCGGCCTATCACCACAGGTATCTCCCGTGAGCCGAGAACATCCCGTATCCGACCCAATAGCATCTTAAGGTTCTCCTTATAGACAAGAGCTGACTGCTCATAAAGGGCATCTGTCTCCCCCTGCATCCAGAGAATCCCTGAGGGTATCAGCCTGTCTTTCCTGCCGTCGCCATCGATATCGGTGTGGCCCAGGGCCCCTTCTGCCGTTGCCAGAAAATGATCATACTGGTTAACGCCGTTTCCATGTGAATAATCAGGGTGCCAGCATCCGTATTCTGCACCGGCAGAAATATCAATTGATGAACCTCCTTTGGAGTACTTCACAAGTGCTATATTCTCCTCTGGAAAGAGCTCCTTAAGCTGCATGGCAAAGGTCAGTTCGATTCCAAATCTGTCAGATAAAGTATTTGTAATCGTATCGCTCTTGAAACCGACTCCATGACCCGGCTGCAGGACAGTCCACAAACCTTTGCCGTCAGTCTCGCTGTTGTCCGCAGCAGTGTTGCCGTGGTAGATCATTACACCCGAAACAGGGTTAAGCATCTCGCCAGGGAGCTGTGACACAAACCCGTAACCATCCATATTTGACTGGCCTCCAAGGTAATAAAGATGGTAATCAGTGCCCTTCCTGCTGCATGATAACAGTAAGATTGCTGTTGCAAACGCCACCAGATAATTTGCTCTGTTCATTTCAATATCGTATTTATGAGAGGTATGATGATTTAAAGGTATCAAAAAATTTGCTATTTTTATCACTTTACAAACTTAACCAACAACTAAAACATTAAAGTATGAAAGGTATAAAGGGAACCCGGACAGAGAAGAATCTCCTGAAGGCTTTTGCTGGTGAGTCACAGGCAAAAAACCGTTATGAATTTGCAGCCAAGGTAGCAAAGGAGGAAGGATACGAGCAGATAGCAGGTATTTTCCTTGAGACTGCACTGCAGGAACAGCAGCATGCCAAGAGGTTCTTCAAGTTTCTCGAAGGAGGAATGGTTGAGATTACGGCAAGTTATCCTGCAGGCAAGATCTCGACAACCAGTGAGAATCTTCAATCTGCGGCTGACGGTGAACATGAAGAGTGGAGTGAGCTTTATCCTGAGTTTGCAAAGATAGCTGAGGAGGAGGGTTTTAAGGAGGTGGCAACTGCTTTCAAAGCAATTTCTGCCGCCGAGAAGATCCACGAGGAGAGGTACAGGAAGCTTCTTGAGAATGTGATGGGCAACAAGGTGTTTGAGCGCGGCGAGAAGGTCTTCTGGTATTGCCGCAAATGCGGATATGTTCACTTCGGCACCAAGCCTCTGAAGAACTGCCCGGCATGCCTCCATCCGTTTAACTATTCAGAGATATTTGCTGAGAACTACTAACAGACCGAGGCACAGAAATGATTGATGGTGAGGAGATGCTTGCCCTGGTCAACAGGCGGCAGAGCGACAGACGCTATCTCGATAAGCCCGTTGAGAAGGATAAGATCGAAAGGATTCTTGAGGCAGGCAGGCTGTCACCTTCGGCATGCAACGGACAGCCATGGAGGTTTATCGTAGTTGATGAACCTGACCTGCGGGCTGAGGTTGCCGCTGCTACCGAATCGCAGGCGCTCAGGATGAACACATTCGTTCAGCAGGCCCCGGTACTTATTGTCATCATAAGAGAGAAGTCAAATTTCAACTCACAGGCCGGTGATCTCCTCAAAAACAAAGACTATTCCCTGATTGATATAGGTATTGCCACTGCCTCCATGGCTTATCAGGCCACTGCCGAGGGACTGGGGACATGCATCATAGGGTGGCTCGATGAAAAGAATATCAGGAAGCTGCTCGGGATACCCCGTTCGAAAAAGGTGGAGCTTGTTCTTACAGTAGGATATGCTGACAGTAAACCCAGGGAGAAGTTAAGGAGGAGGCCCGGAGAGGTGACATCCTATAACAGGTACTAACATGTGTGGCGACGCCCAACCTGGGCGTCGTTTCTGTGTGGCGACGCCCAACCTGGGCGTCGTTACATCTACCTCAGCTTAGCCAGTGCCTCACCTATCCTTCTGACTGCCTCGGTGATTTTGTCATCTGATGTGGCGTATGATATTCTTATACACTCCGGAGCGCCAAAAGCTCCTCCTCCGACAACGGCAACCCTTGCCTCGCTAAGCAGATAATAGGCAAGATCGTCAGAGTCTTTCACCGTGATTCCGTTATGGCTCTTTCCAACGAACCAGGTCACGTCAGGCATCACATAAAAGGCACCCTGGGGCAGGGTAACCCTAAGATGGGGTATCTCATTGAGAAGCGAGCAGATAAGATCGCGCCTTCGAAGGAAGGCTTCTTTCATCCTTTTCTTCGAGTCGCTCTTCGAGGTAACCGCAGCCAGTGCCGCCCGCTGGGCAATGGAGCATACTCCGGAGGTGAACTGTCCCTGGAGCTTGTTGCATGCCTTTGAGAGCCAGAGAGGGGCTCCCATGTAACCTATCCTCCACCCTGTCATCGCATATCCCTTTGATACACCATTCACCGTTACAACCCGGTCAGCAATGGTCTTAAACGTAGCCAGGCTGATATGGGTACCGGTAAAAGTGATATGCTCATATATCTCATCTGAAATGATTATAACCTGGGGGTGCTTCTCAAGCACACTGACCAGTGCAGCCATCTCGTCACGTGTATAAACCATACCCGTCGGATTCGAAGGAGAGTTGAATATCAGGAGCCTTGTGCGCGGGGTGATGGCTGCCTCAAGCTGCTCAGGAGTCACCTTGAAGTCACTTTCAATGGTTGTGCGGACAATCACAGGAACTCCTTCGGCAAAGATTATCTGGTCAAGATAGCTTACCCAGTAGGGTGCAAGAAGTATGACC
>JAKEGI010000085.1 GCA_022615595.1 Bacteroidales bacterium
AAAATACGGTAACATCTCGGGTGCCTACATAGAGATGGCAAATAAAATCGCTGCTCAGTTCCCTGACAAACAGATCTCTACCCTTGCCTACCAGTTCACCCGCCAGGCTCCTGTAAACATCGTGCCGGCCCCGAATGTGAATGTCATGTTCTGCTCCATAGAATGCAACAGAAGCATGCCCCTGGCTGACGACCCGCGCAGCGCCGCCTTTGTGAAAGATCTCTCAGACTGGAGCCTGCTTACAAAGAACATCTTTATGTGGGACTATGTGGTGCAGTTTCGCACATACCTGTCTCCCTTCCCCAATTTTCACACCATCCAGCCAAACATTCAGCTTTTTCACAGCCACGGCATCCCGATGATGTTCCAGCAGGGCAGCGGCAGATCATGGTCAGACCTTGCCGAACTTAAGCAGTATTATATTTCAAAGCTGTTATGGGACCCTGACCTTAACGGTGACTCGCTGATCAACCGCTTTATAACCACTTACTACGGCGCCGCAGCTCCCTATATAAAGGAATACTTTGACCTCTCCCATTCCAGTCTTAAGGCAGTGGCTGAGACTAAAAACCTTGACATATACGGTCTTCCTTCATACTACTTCGGCAGCTTCCTGTCACGTGACCTCGTTTCGAAATATCATGGCCTGATGGACAAGGCAGAGTATGCCGCGGCCGGGGATTCCGTAACCCTCTCCAGGGTGTTGAGGGCAAGGATGTCTGTTGATTTTGCATGGCTTGACTACGCCCTCAATGCAGGTGACATGGCCCTCTCATTCATAGAGCGCACCCCCGCGGGAAAGAGTATCAGCGAAGCGATGATGGCAGCGCTTGACAGGGTCGTTGAGAACAGTGAAAAGACAGGTGTATGGGCTGTCAGTGAACATCAGTATTCACTGGATGAGTACCGCGAACACGTGCAGAGGCTGGTAAGCATGGGTGTAAAGGAAAATAAGGTTAAACCCGGGGAATTCGCCTCGCTGACCGAGATGCATCAGCGATACTCTTCGCCCGGTGCAGCATCACTGGCCGACGGCATATTCGGAGGAAGGGGCTTTTCTGAAGGATGGATTGGCTACGAGGGAGAGGACATGGTCATCGAGATAACTCCGGAGACGCCAGTCACAACCAGCCGTATCAGCATGAATTTTCTCTGTGACCATGTGTCATGGATATTTCTTCCCACGGAGGTAACCATCGAGACTTCGGCTGACGGTGAATTGTATGAGAGGGTAGCCGGAGGCAGATATGAGACTGTTTCATTCGACCAGGATATTACCCCTGTGCACATGGAATATGAATTTCCGGAGGTTACGGCAGGAAAGATAAGGATTACTGCCAGGTCAATGAAGAAATGTCCCGAATGGCACCGCGGGGCAGGCATGCCATCATGGGTCTTCATTGATGAGATCGTCGTTGAATAATCGTGACTTTGGAATTTAAAGACACTCTGTGTGTAAAACGATATATTTGCATCAGTAATAAAATTTAAACCAATTTCTGCCATGCGGTCTGTTTCGGTAATCAAATCCCTCCTCCTCGCTCTCACACTCACGTTCTCCACTACTGCCTATACCCAGCAGGCAGATGAACAGCTGATTCTTAAGCACTTTCATTCAATCAGCAGCGAAGAAATTGCCGGCTTGATGACCGAGCTCTGCTCTCCGAAGTATAACGGAAGGCTTGCCGGTACCCCTGAATACATTGCTTCAGCCGAATGGGCGGCAGGCATGCTGCACGGGTGGGGTGTAAAGCCTGCGGGCGATAACGGATCATTTTTTCAGTGGTTTGACCACCCATACACTGTGGTGAATGACATAGGCATGCTTCAGCTTCATCTTTCACAGAAGGATGGCTCCGTTATAGTGAAGAGCTACAAAGCGCCTGAGGAGTATTACCCGGGAATGAATTCAGGAAACGGAACCGTCACGGCAGAGGTGGTATTCGTTGGCTACGGCGTCACAGCTCCTGAACTCAACTATGACGACTACAGGGATATTGATGTTAAGGGTAAAATCGTTCTTATGAACCGCGATGTGCCCTACAAGGATGTCAGGAACCCTGTGTATTCAAAGTGGGTCAACTATTGCTACCACCAGTACAAGGTGGAAAATGCCGCCCGGCACGGTGCAGCCGGGATGCTGTACATTGACGGCAACAGTGCCAACCCGAATATCTCATACATTGAGAATATGATTGTCTGCGGCATAGGGCCCGTGCCCCTCCAGGATATTTTCGCGGGCCTCGGTAAAGACAATGCAGCAATTTTATCACAGATTGACAAATCGTTCAAACCTGCATCATTCGCAACAGGAAAAGTGATGACCATTAAGGCTAACACCACACGTCATGCGGAAGGAAAGACCTGCAATGTCATTGGCATGATAGAGGGAACGGACCCAACGCTGAAAGAAGAGGTCATAATAATTGGCGGGCATCTTGACGCTGTCGGTAACGGAGGGGGTCTGCTTGTGGCAGGCGGATATGACAATGCCAGCGGTGTCGTAGACATCATGGCAGCGGCAAAGGCACTTGCACAGTCAGGGATAAAACTGAAACGCACCGTGGTCTTCCTCCTTATCGGAGGAGAGGAAGTAGGCCTTCTCGGATCAAAATATTATACCAGGAACCCCATCTTCCCGAAGGAAAAAACAGTGACTTATATCAACCTGGATATGGTCGGGAACGGCACAGGACTGGCAGTGAGCGCATCTGCAACGTGTACAGGGCTAACTGAGTATTTCACGACGGCAAATGACAAATATATACACCGGATGATGCGCACCTCGACCTCGTCAGGTTCATTCTATGGCCGTCCCCGCAGTGACGGACTGGTATTCCTGGCAGAGGGCTACCGGACCATGAGCATCTCTACAACTGACGGGGTAAAACCTGTTTTCTACCACCTGCCCGGCGATGATGAAACAGCCGTCACCCCGGAGATAATGGAGGATGTGGCTAAAATGATCTACCTCTCATTCATAGAAATGGCCAGCGCCAATACTCTCATTTACTGAAAGCACCGGCGAAAGAGAAATAACTTCAGATTATATTGATAATCAAAGGCTTTTGATATTCATGCCTCCGCTCATTTCAAAGACGGTCCCGGTGGAGAATTCCCAGTCACCCCTGGCAAGTGAGGCAACAGCCTTGGCAACATCCTCAGGTGTTCCCCATCTTTTCTGGGGTATCAGTCCCTCAGATATGAGCTTATCAAATTTATCCTTGACTCTTGCGGTCATATCAGTCTCAATCAGGCCGGGTCTTACCTCATAAACATTGATCTTTTCCTCGGCCAGCCTGTCGGCAAATACCAGTGCTGCCATGCTCAGTCCTGCCTTGGAGACGCAATATTCAAGCCTGTTTGTTGATGACATGTAGGCAGAGATGGATGTTATAAAAATTATTGCAGGATTATATTCTTCCTTCTGTTTTCTGAGCCATATCATCTCCCTGGCCACCCTCTGGGCGAAGAAGACCGGGCCGCGAAGGTTAATGCCCGTCACCCTGTCGTAACTCTCCTCCCCGAGTTCCAGAACATCCTTGCGCTCAACAGGGGCTACCCCTGCGTTGTTTATCAGCAGGTCAATGCGGCCATAGTGTTCGAGGATGCTTGTTATCGCCTCATCGTGGAGAGCTGTATGGGCAATGTCAAGTCCTATCGGGAAGAATGCCGCCCCGCGCTTCTCCACCTCCGGCTGGAGTGAGAGCATGCACTCGCTGTCCGGCGTGCGGGCAATGGCGGCAATATCAAATCCTTCAGAGGCAAGTGACAGTGAGATAGCGCGTCCTATTCCTCTGCTGGCTCCGGTAATTACTGCGACAGGTTTATGATTCATATAATCAGGCTACTTTCTGGCTACTTTCTTCCTTTCAAGCTTCAGGATCACCTCACACTCACCGGTGAGATCAGCATCAGCTGTAATATAAGTGCTGCTGTTAATGCTCGCAATCAGGTATTTTCTCTCCTTACCGTTTATAAGAAGATCTTTGGCAACGCAGTTTTCGGGCACCGGCAGAGAAAGCTGTATATATTCATAGCTTCCTGAAAGTCTGATAGTCATCCTGTCAGCTGACCGGGTGTATTCATACCTGACATATGCGCCCGAGCTCTTGTACCCTATCTCCGCCTCAGCTTTTTCAATGCCTGCTGCCGTCCATCTGGGGCAAATGCGGACTCTCCTGTAGAGCTTGTCCTTGTCCTGTATGCCCACCAGCCCCTCAATGAAGGCATATAGCATTGCCGACGACCCCCACCCGTCTGTCGGCTTGGCTTCAGGAGATGTGCTGGTTTCAACCGTTGAAGGCTTGCCGTCAGGGAAGTACCAGAGATATGTCTCACCGTTTGCGGCTATCAGGTCATAATACCGCATCAGAATGTCAATGCCGTAGTGTTCATAGCCATACTCAAGGGCAGCCCTGGCGAGCTCACCGCCGGTCAGCGGCATGATGCCTCCGTTGCAATAAGCTCCGCGTGAGAGCTTGTAGTCACCGAAGATCCCCGGAGGGAAGGGAGGGTCAATAGAAAACCACTCGGCAAACGCCGAGGTGGTCTCCCTGCGCTTCATGTATTCGCTGATAATGGCTGATGCTATCTGCGGTGTGGCAGCACCCCTGTTTATCGCTGCCGGATTGCTCAGGCTGAGCTGCGATGCCTCATCGACACCCTCAATGGTGACAGGTGTCTGTTTCACGAAATGGGTATAGAATGAACCGTTGAAGCAGGTGCTGTTCATGCTCTTACGCAGTTTGAGAGCACGGTCACGCCACTTCGCCGAGCGAATCTTGTCACCAAACATGGCATACCAGTATGACATGAAGTGAAAGGCTTCATAATACCCGCTGTTATCTCCGTGGAAGTAACCCCAGAAGGTGTTGTCATCAATCTGAAACTGCAGCCAGTCATGCTTTCCTGCTGTATAGGCAAAATCCCATGTGTCAATTGTATACGGCCTTCTGAAGAGATACGCCTCATTGTCAAAATAACGGCCACCTTTCACATATCCCAGCGCTCTCTCAAATGAAGGCATGAGCTCCCTGATAAAAGCATCGTCGCCTGTAGCCTGCCAGGCCAGCCAGGCAGCCTTGATGAATCTGAACTCGGTGTCAGCTTCCACCGGTGTCCTGACATATTTTGTCCAGTTTTCGCGCTCGCATGGCAGCTTCTCGGGAAATGTGGTGAAGTAATCGAATATACGTCCGTTACGGGCCTGGTTGTCAGCGAAATGTTTTACCGTGCTCTTCAGGTCAGACTCCGTATACCTCAGGGCCCTCATCATATCAGAATAATTTCTTATCCAGATCGAACGGGCATCAGGAGACCGGTAGCCCCTTATCTTTTCACCATCGATGTTTACCTCAAGGAGATCTTGCTCAAGGAACCTGGTTATCCTCGGAATGAGCTCATCAAATGCGGGTGTGCCAGTCCTGACGTACATAACTGGGGGTTTAGGTTAGTTTTAACGGCATTAAAAGTAGCAATTAATTGTTTTCATTGTAACCAGGCCCTCTATTTTCTTCTTCCTCCTCTTCATCTCCATGCTCATAGAATGGTATCGGCCGCTGCGGACCCTCTTTGCGGAACCACAGAGCAAGAATGACACCGGCGACGGCTCCAAGCATGTGTGATTCCCACGAAATGTTAGGCCTGAACCCGGGGAAGATGCCCCACACCATCTCACCATAGAGAAAGGCAACAAGAAGAGAGAGGCCCATGAGAGGTATATGCCTGCGAATAATTCCGCTGATAAAAAGAAAGGAAGCCAGGCCGTAAATGATGCCGCTTGCCCCGATGTGCCACGATGGCCTGCCGGTGAGCCATACAGCAGCGCCGGTGAGTATGAAGAGCCAGAAAAGAACCCTGAAGGCAACCTGCGAATAGAAGAAAAAGAGAGCTGAACCCAGGATAAACAAAGGCATAGTATTGTTAAACAGGTGTTTCAGGTCTGCATGTATGAAGGGGGAAGTGAATATTCCCGTAAGAGAGGAGGCTCTCTGAGGAAATATCCCCAGGAAATGCAGGTCAATGGCAAAAATGTGCTCAACAGCCTTAATGAGCCAGATAAGCATAACAAAAATAAAGGGTATGAGCATGCTGAGAAGGAGCCGCTTCCTGTCAGGCGGAGCGTACTGTTCATCCATTATTCCCTGCCCCCGCTTTATTTATCACGACCGGGATACCTGATCCCGGCTTGCTTTCTCACCGAATCAAGGATCCTGGCCAGGCTGAGAGTGAATGAGAGGGGAACGACAGGACTCTGCTTCAGTCCTTTATCAATGCAATTCATCACCTCCACCGCCTCATACTGGTAACCCTGGGCGGGTGGCGTGAAGATCCTCTCTTCGGTGTCATTGCTGTATTCGATTAGCAGATGCTGAGAGCGGTCACGCCCGCGGGAGAGGATCAGGTTGCCCTTTTCACAATTGAATTCGGTCGATGTGCCTGCCATCGTTCCAAAGGAACAGTAAGCCTCAGCAAGCCTGCCGTCATTGTATTTAAATATCATCGATGTACTCTCATCTGCACCGGTGGGAGACAATACCGCGGCAGCTTCAATTAAATCAGGAACACCCATATATCGCAGAATGTCCATTATCGGATAGATACCTATATCCAGAAGCGAACCTCCTCCGAACTCGATGTTGTATGTCCTGAGCTGAGGGTCATAGGGAGCTATGAACCCGAATTTCCCTCTCATGTGCAGCAATTTTCCCATCCTGCCGCCTGAAAGGATCTCTTCCGCCTTTATATATGAGGGCTGAAAGGGAGGCCAGAGAGCCTCCATCAGGAACAGACCCCTTGTTGTTGCTGCATCAGACATCTCCTTAACCTCCGAGGCGTTTATCGACATCGGCTTCTCACATATCACATGCTTGCCGTTATGCAATGCAAGCAGTGTGTGCTCAAGATGAAGAGAATGCGGCGAAGAAACATAGACAATCTCAAGGTCAGGGTCGGCAAGAAACTCTTCGTAACTGCCAAAGTGCTTCTGAAATCCGAATTCGGCAGCGAAAGCCGAGGCCTTATTAATGCTTCGTGATCCTACCGAATATAAACGGGCATTGTCAAGAAGTGAGAGTGCCCGTGAGAATTTGTGCGCAATGCCGCCTGTACCCAGAATGCCCCAGTTATGCGTCTTCATGGTTTTTTGTTTCGATAAAGTTAATCATAATCGTTTGAACCGGTCACTTGAATGATCGGCAAATAACCCTTTCTATTTGTCACTTCAGCCCTGCTTAAAAAATATTTTAAAAAAAATACATCTATGTATTGCATAGTATTAAATTTTATTTATATCTTTGCATTGTCATATTAATATGTATTAACAGGTACTATAATTAAAAAGCGATGAAGGTCACAGTTAACATCAATCTCGGAGGGTATGCATTCAACGTTGATGATGATGCGTATGAGCGTCTCCGGCAGTACATGAAGAATCTTGAGAAGGAGTTCTCGGGAGAGTCGAGCTCTGCCGAGATAATGTCAGATATCGAGGGCAGGATAGCTGAGCTTTTCAGGATGAAGCTGAACAGCTACAAGCAGGTCATCACCATGAAGGATGTTGAGGAGGTGATGTCGATACTTGGTACCCCGGAAGCTATCAGCGGCGGTGACCCGTCGGCTGAAGAGCCTCCAAGGGGGCAGCGTCGTATATACCGTGATCCCGAAGGACGCATAATCGGCGGAGTATGTTCGGGGCTTGCCGCATATTTCACATGGGATCCGCTGATCATGAGGATCATCTTCGTTGCCCTTGTCCTTGCCGGAGGGTTCGGCATAGCGCTTTATCTCGTTCTGTGGATTGTGCTTCCCGAGGCAAAGACGACAGCACAGAGGCTCGAGATGAGAGGTGACCCGGTGACGATAGAGAATATCAAGGACTCTGTCAAGCGCGAGTTCGAGACGGTAAAAAAGAAAATGAATCTTTAACAGGTGACAGAGACAGGTCACTGACAGATAAACTATGAACGCCATGAATACGGACAACACAAAAGCACAAATGCGCAAGGGAATACTTGAATATTGCATACTGGCAATCCTTTCAAGGAATTCATGCTATGCGGTAGACATCATCAACGAGCTGAAAAAAGCCGAGGTGATAGTCGTAGAAGGTACACTTTATCCCCTGCTCACACGTCACAAGAATGCAGGATTGTTAAGTTACAGGTGGGAGGAGTCGCCGCAGGGGCCTCCCCGCAAATACTATGAGCTCACTGAGCTGGGCAGGATATATCTCAGTGATCTTGACAGGGCCTGGGAGGAGCTGGTGATCTCGGTTAATCAGATACGTGGAAAATAAATCAGGGCAGCCATGAAAAAAACAATGAACATCAACATTGCCGGGCAACTCTTCCGCATCGATGAGGATGCCTATGTAATACTCACACGTTATCTTGACCATGTGGCAACCCGGTTCCGTACGGAGCAGGGCGGCGACGAGACACTGGCCGACATCGAATCACGCATTGCGGAGATCTTCGGCGGCGGCAATGAGCCTCCCACCCTTGTTTCAAAGGAGATGGTAAATGATATGATAAATATAATGGGCGCCCCGGAGGATTACTACGACAATGCTGCCGTAAGCCAGGGCAGCCCCAACTACACACGCAGGTCGATGTATGACCCTAACAGCCTCTCTGCCCGTATTGGCAAGGCACTCGCGGAGTTCTTCAGGGCTTTCGGAAAGGTTATGTCAGCTGTCCTGCGCGTGCTGGGCTTTATAATCGGAACAGCCTTCACAGTAATTGGCTTCCTCTTGCTTTTCGTATCAGTTCTGGTACTCTTCTTCAATAATGCCCCGCTTGTCGCATCAGTGTTGGAGCCTGAGATAATGAACACCCACACTCTTCTCTCCATAGTGTTGAACAGCAATGTGGTGTGGCCTGTCATCCTTCTGACAGCCCTTGTGGTATTGCTTCCCCTTGCATCACTTACCTATCTCGGCATCAAGCTGATCTTCAATATCAGGTATAACTCAAGGGTTTTCGGTATGATCATGTTCGTAATATGGATAGCATCAACATGTGCTCTCGGAGTTATTCTGGGACTACAGCTGTCAGTCTATTCAACCAGTGAGCGCGTTGAAGAACGAATTGCACTTGACTCTGCCGTGAAAACAGTGTGGCTGGCTCCGCTGAACAGAATCTCAGATATCAGTTATGATGAGACAGCTTATATGGAAGATGTTATTAAATTCTACAGGAATTCCTCCACCGGCCAGCTTCGGGGAAGTGTTGACCTTAACATCTACGGGAGCGACACCACCTCAGGATGGATCTCAGTGGAGAAGACAGCAAACAGCAATTCAGACCGCGAGGCGTGGCAGAATGCCAGGGAGATAAGCTTCAACTGGAACTTCTCCGGTGACACGCTCTACCTTGATGACTATTTCTCTCTTCCGGCAGGCAATAAGTGGTCCGGATCTCATGTAGACATAGATATACGTCTCCCGGAGGGTTCTGAGGTAAGATGTGTGCCGGGCAGTTCATTTTCAACATGGATGTTCGGGAAATTTGACCCGGGGTCAACATCGTGCCGTGTAGTGGACGGATACCTGGAGGAGATCAAAGAATAGAGAAGGGCAATATTTCTGCACCCACGGATTTATGCTCATTCTATGCCGCCCCGCCGAAAAGACGGGGCGGTCTCTTTTTGAACAGATGAACCGATTTCATATCTTTAATGCGCTCGAAGAGATGATGATGAATGAAATGAATATGGGATCTGTCACACTCCGAAGGCCTGATCCGGCTGACAACCACATCATTGCAGAGCTGGCCAACAACAGGAGGGTATGGGATAATCTCACTGACATAATGCCTCACCCCTACGGTGTTGCCGATGCAAATACATTCATCAACATGGCTATCACATCAGAGATCAACTGGATATTTGCCATCGAATACAGGGGCAGCCTTGCAGGTATAATAGGGCTGCACGGCCAGACAGGCGTATTCAGGCTTACGGCTGAGATCGGATACTGGATAGGAGAGCCATTCTGGAACAGGGGTATAGCAACAAGAGCGGTCAGGCTGTTAACCCATTACGGCATAAAGGAACTTGGGCTTCTCAGGATCTATGCGAATGTCTATGACTTCAATAAAGCATCGCAAAGAGTTCTCGAGAAAGCCGGATACCGGTTCGAATGCATCTCAAAAAAAGCAATCATCAAAAACGGGGTTGTGCTTGACGATTACCGGTATTCTTTCATTGACGATTACTTGACTGATGATTACCTTATACCGGAGGGCAGCTGATCATGGAGCTTGGAGTTCTTAAAGATATCGTAATAATATTTGCCCTTTCAACATTCGTTAACTTCATCTTTACACGTATAAAGATTCCTGCCCTGGTAGGATATCTGATCACGGGCATTGTTGCCGGCCCGCATCTGCTTAAACTGATAAGCTCACCCGAGAATGTTGAGGTGATGGCCGAGATAGGAGTAATCCTGCTAATGTTCACAATAGGGCTTGAGTTTTCCCTGAATCATCTTCTCAGGATAAGGCGGATAGTGTTCTTCGGCGGATTCCTGCAGCTAATCCTTACGGCAGTCATCTCAATGTTGCTTGCACGCATGTATCACATGGAATGGAGGGCCGCACTCTTTGTCGGCTTCCTTACCTCACTCAGCAGCACGGCGGTGGTGCTGAAACTTCTGCAGGAACGGTCAGAACTAACAACAACATACGGAAGGACCATCGTTGGGATACTTATCTTCCAGGATATCATCCTGATTCCCATGCTTCTTTTCACTCCTGTACTGGGAGGCGCCACGACAGGCGTGGGAAATGAGCTGCTGATGCTGCTTCTGAAGACTACAGGCATTATCGTATTCATCTATATCGGTAACCGCTGGCTGATGCCCAGGCTATTGCATACAATCGCCATGACTCACAGCCAGGAGCTCTTCATGATGAGCATCCTCTCAATCTGCCTGGCAGTAGCCCTTCTGACACACGAGTTTGGAATGTCTCTGGCCTTCGGAGCCTTCCTTGCAGGTCTGATGATCTCCGAATCAGAATACAGCCATAATGCATTCGGCAACCTGATTCCTTTCAAGGATGTCTTCACAAGCTTCTTTTTTGTATCAATCGGCATGTTGCTCGACCTGGGCTTTGTCATTGAAAACCCATGGCTCGTGATTGTTACAGTGTTACTGGTTATTCTCATAAAAACAGTGATCGCAGGCTTCACAGCCTTTGTCCTGGGGCATACCTTCTTCGGAACGGTGGTCGTAGGACTGGCAATTTCACAGGTCGGGGAGTTTTCATTTATCCTCGCCGGAATTGGACGGTCATACGAAATAATCACTCCCTTTCATTTTCAGCTTTTTCTTGCCGTGGCAATCAGCACCATGGCACTCTCTCCCCTCCTGATAAACATATCCAGGCCTTTCGCAAACCTGATCCTTAAACTGCCTCTTCCTCAATATCTTGTCGACGGTCTGTTCCCACTGCAGCAGTTTGAGATACCTGAAATAAAAAACCACATAGTGCTGATAGGAAAAGACTCCAGGGCCATAAACCTGGCTGCAATGATCAAAAGGATGGAACTCCCCTTCACTTCTGTTGTCTTCGATCCCGATCTGGCACGAAAACAGATCGAGAAGGGAGACCTTGCGGTTTACGGAGATGCAGTGAACGAACCTGTACTGCGAAAGGCATAC
>JAKEGI010000086.1 GCA_022615595.1 Bacteroidales bacterium
CTCTACCTCGAGGGTTACCTCATCTTCAACATGCCTCTCATGGAAAAAGCCTGCCGCCTTGCAAAGGAAAACAAGATGTGCGTAGTTATCGACCTGGCAAGCTTCAACGTTGTACAGGACATGCTCCCGCATTTCAAAGATATTATTTCGAAATATGTCGATATAGTCTTTGCCAACGAGGAGGAGGCCAGAGCCTTCACAGGCCTCGGCCCGCGTGAGGCTCTAGATAGCATCGCAGAACGGTGTACCATCGCTGTCGTAAAGACCGGCGCCGGCGGCTCATGGATAAAAAGAGGTGAGGAGGTCATCAAAGTAGACGCCCTGAAGGTCACTCCCGTCGACACCACCGGTGCAGGCGACCTCTATGCGGCAGGATTTCTCTATGGTTACTCGCACGGCTTCAGCCTTGACAAATGCGGACTCTTCGGCTCTGTCCTGGCCGGTAAAGTGATCGAGGTCATAGGAGCCAGGATGCCAACGGAAAAATGGCATGAGGCCAGAGAGATGATCAGCCTCGTGGCAGTGGATTAATAGAATCGCCTCCGCGGAGCGTTGCTCTCCGGACAGTTGCACTTGCCCAGGTGTATGAACTGATAGCCGAAACCAACAGTAACTCCCGAGTTCCATAAGGTCTGCGGATTATCTTCCGGCATGAAATGAAGAAGCGCATACTGGCTGCCGTAAGCACGTACCCTGATGAAGTAGTCGGATTTGAAATTGTACTGGAACCCCAGTCCTGCAGTGGCGCCAAGCCCCGACATCTCATCAGCCGCCGAGCTCCCTGCCTGAAAAGAGACGACCGCCCCTGCCTCGGCAAAGAGCCATCTGAGAAAGTCAAACCGTGCCGTCACCGGTACCGTAATAAGACCGAAGCTGCCGGACTGATCACCCCCCTCTATCCCCGGTGCCGGAGTGCTGTAGTAATACTGATGCGAATAGGCCGCCCCTGTCTCAAGACTGAACAAATCAGTAAAGATCCTTCGAAGGTCAATGCCGGCAGTCCACATACCTGTACCCGTGAAGGAGGCTGCACCCTCGAGCTCCTCAAAACGGAAAATATCATTTGTCCCGCCACCACCGAAGGGCGCAATCTCACCATACCAGGTGTCCTGCGCACGGCAAAGAACCGAAACGCCCAACAGAAATATCAACAGACTCTTTTTCATATCGTTGCATCATCGCGAAGGGCCATCCTGTGCGACCGACGCGTTACTCTTCGCTCTGAAGAAGGCATACCATGCGACAAAGGCGAAACAGATAAGCGGCACAACAAAGCCTGTCGCCATTCCGGAGAGGTCAGCAATGCGACCCATAATGACTGGACAGACGGCACCACCCACAATTGTCATCACAATAACCGATGAACCTCTCTTTGTCATCCCACCCAGATCCTTCAGTCCAAGTGCAAAGATAGTGGGGAACATAATTGACATGCAAAAATAGGTCAGGTAAAGGGCAATGATTGACGGCCATCCGAGTCCTAGCATCACAAGAACCATTGCTCCGGTGTTGACAAGGGCATATATACCCAGCATCTGCCGCGGACTGAACCAGCTCATGAAGAGCGACCCCAGGAACCTCCCTGCCATGAAGAAGACAAAACCGAAAGAGAGGAGATATGCTGCCTTCTCGGGGGTGAACCAGGGCATCGTCTCAACGACATAGTTTATGAAAAAGCTGTTGATGCCTGTCTGTGCAGCCACATAGAGAAACTGTGCGATGACCGCATACCTGAAGTGCCGCACCTTAAGCAGCCCCCCGTAGGATCCTTTGTCGCCGTGACTGTCATACTCCCCCTCATGGACATCAGGCAGATGTGTTATGAAGAAGAGGAATGCAATGACAAGCACAACGCCACCGATGAGCATATAAGGCAGAGCCATAGAGGCAAACTTGTTTGTTTGTGTCTCCTGATTATTACCCAGTATAAGCATGCCCCCCAGCGCAGGGCCTATGATCCATCCCAGCCCGTTAAACGACTGCGAGAGGGTCAGTCTCTGCTCCGAGGTCTCCTTTGGCCCCAGAACGCTTGAATAGGGGTTGGCGGCCGTCTCGAGGAAGGTAAGCCCGCAGGCGATTATGAAAAGGCATAAGAGGGTAAACTCAAAGGTCTGTATGGCTGTTGCGGGAAGGAAAAGGAAGGCTCCGGCAGCATAGAGGAGCAGCCCGGTGATGATCCCCTTCCTGTAACCGAGCCTGTTCATGAAGAGGCCTGCCGGGATGGCCATCACGAAGTAGCCGCCGTAGAGCGCAGCCTGCACCAGCCCTGACCTTGACTTGGTTATTCCAAGGATATCCTGGAAGTGCTTGTTGAGAACATCAAGAAGGCTGTGGGCAAGCCCCCACAGGAAAAAGAGACTGGTAACCAGAATAAAGGGAAGGATGAAACTGCGTGTCACAAGACTCTTCGGATGCCTCCTGATTGTATCACTGCTCATAACGAGGGACTTTATCATACAATATTTGTCATTATTTGTGAATAATACAATATTGTGACTTCAGGCGGCCTTTTTAAACAACTTTTTCATAAGTTGCATATGATTAAAATAACCCGGTATGAAAAGAGAAACTCTTCTTTCCAGCCTCAGCCCCTCGGTGACATGGGCCATGATCCTCTTCCTCATTTTAACCTCCTGCTCCGGCGAAAGATACTTCGAGATAAAGCCATCGGGGCGGTACGTCATTGTGACGGGCAATAATGCCGATACTCTTACCAGGCTGGCGGCAGCTGAGCTTGAGAAGTACTTTAAGCTGATCACCTCCGGAGATTTACAGACCACCATCAGTCCCGGGCCTGGCAGCAAGACCATTTTCATTGGACAAAACGCCATCACCGACACTGCCCTGATTTCAGAAGTAAGTAGGCTCAGCCGCGACGGATTCATCATCAGCGCAGGCAGTGAAAGCCTGGTGCTTGCCGGTAATAACGGAGTTGCCGATCTCTATGCTGTCTACACCCTCCTCGAGGAGCATGCCGGCTGCATGTGGTTCACGGGCACTGAACAGCATGTACCTATGGCAAAGAAAATCACTGTCCCTTCCGGCAAAAAGATCTATGAGCCGGCATTCAGCTTCAGGGTGGCGCACTTCCCTGACAGGGAAAACCCATCTTTTGTCAATCCGAACAAGATGAGCACCTTCAACGAGTGGGGCATGTTCGTTCACACCTTTCAAACGCTGATGCCCCCGGCTGCGTACTTCGGAAAGCATCCGGACTATTACTCACTTGTAAATGGCAGGAGGATACAGGACGGACAGCTCTGCCTCAGCAACCCTGAGGTGATAAGGATACTTACCGGGAACCTTGCCGAAAGAATGAAGGAGGCACCGGACAAAATCTACTGGTCAGTATCCCAGAATGACTGCATCAACTACTGCGAATGTGACGGATGCCGCGAACTATATGAGAAGTACGGTAACATCTCGGGTGCCTACATCGAGATGTCTAACAAAATAGCAGCACATTTTCCTGACAAACAGATCTCTACGCTTGCATACCAGTTCACCCGCCAGGCTCC
>JAKEGI010000087.1 GCA_022615595.1 Bacteroidales bacterium
CCCGTAGGGCATCAACTATTGTAGCACAGGATACCCACAACAAATCCATTGCCCGTAGGGCATATGGCATTTGGGATGATTAATACAAATATTGTTGAACCGCTACGCGGTAAGGTGTCGTGGGGTGCGTGTTGTCCTACAATACTGTAACCGCTACGCGGTATGATTGCCCGTAGGGCATCAACTATTGTAGCACAGGATACCCATAAAAAATCCATTGCCCGTAGAGCCTGCCCCGATAGCCGCAAGGCGTATCGGGAACATTAAGTACTGGCAGCAGTAAAAAAACTGGCATGCTTTATTGCATGCCAGTAAGGAAGAATTATTTAATAATGTTTATCTCTTACTCTGTCGGGGCGGTGCTTCTAAGCGCCATGATATCACGGTCAAGGAAGTAGAGGCCTGCTTCACCGGCAAGCTCAAGCTTGTCAATTATGATTTGCACGGCGTTCTCCTCTTCCACCTGCTCGTTCACAAACCACTGTATCCAGTTTGTTGTTGCATAGTCTTTCTCAATGATAGCTACGGCAAGGACTTCATTTATGCTCCCGGTAATAAACTGTTCGTGCTTCAGAACTTCCTTAAACATCTCCTTGACACCCTTATATTTTACCGGCGGTTGCTTAAAGGCCGGAACTACTGCATTGCCTCCACGCTCCGTGACATACTTGATGAACTTAAGCATGTGCATTCTCTCTTCTTCAGCCTGTGCGTACAGCCATGCTCCGATGCCTGCCATTCCTTTGCTTTCTGCCCATGAAGCCATTGCCAGGTACAGGTTTGATGAATAACCTTCTCTTTCGATCTGCCTGTTGCAGAATTCTTCAACTTTTTTTGTTAACATATCTTATAGTTTTATTGGTTCCTGTTTTTCGATTAACAAATGGAACTGATTAATGTTTAACCCAGTATCTCTTTAACCTTCTGTACCAGTTCGGAAGGCAGGAAAGGCTTTGAAAAGACATGATCTGCTCCGAGTTTATGCGCGATGAGCAGGTAGCTTCCCGGTCCGGCCTTGCCTCCTCCACTTATTGCAATGAGCTTTGTCGAGGGTTTGATCTCCTTGATTTTCATAATTACCATCAGGCCGTCCTCCTCAGGCATGAGCAGGTCAGTTATCACCAGATCAATCACCGAGGGGCGGAATTTGGCAATAGCCTCTCTCCCGTCACATGCTGTAATGACAGTATATCTCCTCTTTTCAAGAGCCTCCCTGAGCATCTCACGCAGGGAAGGATCATCTTCGACCACCATCACACCTGCCATTGCCTATGATGTTTTATTTATCATGTTGTCAATTGAATAAATGATCTCCTTCAGTGATGCAGGTTTAAAAAGGTTTGATTTTAACAAGCCCGAAGTTAACTCTTTTTCAGCAGTGAGCCAAACGTCAAAGTCTGATATCATCAGCACCGGGCTTTCTACGCCATGAGTTGCAAGTGAGTAAATTATGTCGGTTGCGGGCATGGCAGGCGAATTGTCCATCACTACTATTGCATCTGCTTTGCAGGCTTTTGCGATCCATTCGCCTGAGGTATCTGATGCGCTGACATGGTATCCGCTGCCTGAGAGCGCCATGGCAATAAGCCTTGACTCACTGTCAGACCCGGAGATGATCATAATCCCGGCCCTGGATGCCATGGCGGGAAACTCATCTGAGACAGACCCCGCAACCGGGATAAGTATATCAATCACTGTACCTTCGTCCACCCTTGAAGAGACAGTTATTTCACCATCTATCTCTGAGATAATACCATAGACCACCGAGAGACCCAGTCCCGTACCCTGGCCCTGTTTTCCTGCAGTAAAGAAGGGCTCAAATATCCTGCCTGCCGTCCTTTCATCCATCCCCTGTCCCGTATCTGCAAACCTTACCAGTACATATGTTCCATCGGGCAGGCGTCCATGCCGGTCACAGTGCTTTGTATCAAGGGTGATTGTCAGCGTTCCTCCCTTATCATCCATAGCCTGGATGGCATTTCTCACAAGATTGACAAAGACCCTGTACAACTGTGTCGGATCAGCAGAAACATAGAGGTCCGGTGCCTTTATCTCTCCGATGACTTCAATGCCGGAGGGTAATACAGGTCTCAAAGAGCCTATTGTCTCTGATATTATATCGCTTACACGAACGGTGATTCTCTCCTGCCCGGCGTGACGGCTGAACGTGAGTATCTGGTTTGTCAGTGACCTTGCCCTGCCGGCTGCCTGAAGTATCTTGCGGATATTGTTATATGCCTCTGATGACTTGTCGAGTGTCTCGAGCGACAACTCACTGTAGCCGTAAATAGTTGTAAGTATAGTATTGAAGTCATGGGCTATGCCACCCGCGAGCATGCCTATTGTATCAAGCTTCTGAGACTGAATCAGCCTCTTCTCAAGGTCTGCTTCCCTCGTGAAATCCTCCATTGCCCCGTCAATATAGACCGGATTACCGGAGCCGTCTCTGACGGTAAAGGCATTGATGCGGCAGATTATCAGTGTTCCGTCATGAGCCTTCAGTTCCAGACGTCCGAAAGATGCAACGCCCTCATTCTTCAGCTTTAACAGATGCAGGTCAAACAACAGCTGATCCCTGTAAAAATCCCTCAGTGGCTTTCCGTTGATCTCATTCTCGCTATCAGCCCCGATAATCCTCAGGAATGCCTTGTTTACATGCAGCATGACACCCTCATTGTCACACCTGAAAAATCCTATCGGGAGGTTAGATTCCAGGTTTCGAAACTCCCATTCTATCTCCGAGGCAGCCTGTTCCTTCAGTTTAATCTCGGTGATATCAGAAGTCTCGGCAAGAACGTGGGTCACTGCCTCCTTATCGTCCCGTACCGGCCTGAGAACCACCTCGTAATACCTCCTGCCCCAGGCCGGAGTCTCGAAAAAAGCCTGATAGAACACCACCTTGCCGGTGAAACAGTAGTCTATATTATCTTTGATGTTTTTATGAAAGTTCTCCCTGCCCCATATCTCCTCAAGCTTCTTGCCGACAACCGTCTCGGGACTCCTGTTGTGATTCAGGCAGAAGGTTTTATTGACTTTTTCATATACATAATCACGGTTGATGATTGTTATCATTGACCGTGAACTGTCAATGATCTGCTCTGCAAAGAAATGGTCACGGCTGCGACGTGATGATTTTGATCTCTTTACCACAGAATCAGGGCGGTGATGCTTTCCGGAGTCAGGGCGTGGCATTGGGTGTCCTATTCAAAATCGAGATTGAATGTCTTCTTCAGCTCCCTGAGTGCCGGGTTTTTTGAAGCCAGATGGTTAAACTTCTGGTCTACGGAATAGAGGATATCGCCTCTCTCGGTAGCCTCCACTGTTGTCTGCAGTTTAAGCATGCTGTTCATCAGCGTGTCACGCAGGTGATGCTCCAGCCTCGCCTTGAAACTATGGTCAAAGGTCTCTTTGAGGGCCAGGTTGTCAAGCCTCAGAATCACTGTCTTGTCAGGAAGGAGCTCAGGAGTCACGGCTGTGAGTGTGACTGATATGCGGGGACTCTCCTCCTTTATCGTGGAGGCAAAGGAGATCCAGGCATCATGCAGTTCCTCCGCGGAGAAGTCTTTTGCCTCCTGTAGCCTGATGACCGGTGGCTCAGGCTCACTGACACTGCTGACCGCTGGTTTTGTTCCTGCAACAATATTCCTGATCGATATCTTCTTCCCGATGCCCTCTTCGGGGGAGTTATTCCTTTGTGTGGTCTCAACTTTTGCCTGCGGGGCTGATGGAGGCTCTGGAGCGGGTGGCGGCGGAGAGGGAAGCGACTGCTTTAAGGGGATGTCAGCATCAACTGGTTGTTGTTCAGCTTTTTTTTTTGACTCCTCCCCTTTTCTATCCCCACCAGTGTTACACATGCGCATTAGTGCGAGCTCGACATGGAGACGCTGGTTCTTGCTGCCCTTGAATGTCAGCATGCACTGCGATCCTATCTCAAGCGCTTCATAGATAAAAGTGAGAGGTGCGCTGACGGCCTGTTCCCTGTAGCGTTGCCTGATGGAGGGCGACGTCTCCAGCAGTTTAACCGTTGCCTCATCACGGCTGACAAGAAGATCCCTCAGATGGTTATTGAGCCCTGCCATGAAATTATATCCGTCAAATCCTTTGTTCAGTATCTCGTTGAAGGTCAGCAGGACAGAGGTGACGCTACCCTCTATGGCAGCTGCGGTGATTCTGAAATAGTACTCATAATCAAGCACATTGAGATTTGAGATGACGTCACCATAGGTGATCTTCTTTCCGCTGAAGCTTACTATCTGGTCAAATATCGAAAGAGCGTCACGCATTGCACCATCAGCTTTTGTGGCAATGACGTGGAGCGCTTCATGTTCTGCGCTGACGCCCTCGTTCCCCGCCACCCAGCTTAGACGATTCACTATATCGTCGACATTGATCCTGTTGAAGTCAAAGATCTGGCATCGTGAAAGGATTGTCGGGATAATCTTGTGCTTTTCTGTGGTTGCGAGAATGAAAACGGCATGCGCAGGCGGCTCCTCGAGTGTCTTCAGAAAAGCGTTGAAGGCTGATGCAGAGAGCATGTGAACCTCATCAATGATATAGACGCTGAACCTCCCTATCTGAGGAGGTATTCTCACCTGATCAGTGAGATTTCTTATATCATCAACACTGTTGTTCGAAGCCCCGTCAAGCTCATGTATATTAAATGAGGCCTGGGAGTTGAATGAGAGGCATGACTCGCACTTGTCACATGCTTCACCGTCA
>JAKEGI010000088.1 GCA_022615595.1 Bacteroidales bacterium
AATAACAACCCGGCAAAGATAATGATTTTCGGAAACCGCTGTGAGGCGCCTGCCCTTACTGTCCGAAGGCAGTAAGCACCTGCTGCATGTAAGTGCGCGATACAGGAACTGACTCAGGAGGTGAGCTGTCAATCTCAAGCTGCAAGCCATCCTTTTCGCGCCTGATGAGCTTAACATGTTCAATATTGACGAGTTTGAGGAGATAAGAAAGAGCAGGAGAGACAGGTTTACAAGGACGGTTACTGACACACCTGCAGGAGAGGCTTTTTTTGCCATGAGCTCCCTTGCCAGAATGAGAAGTCTTTACGGAAACCCATTCAGGAAAACTGACGGCAGACTGAAGGCGGTGACAGATTCACATACGGGGTTGATAGCACCTTCGACAGGCTCTTTGACAGAGCAGCTGGGTTCTTCGCATAAACCATCTTCTGTCGGAGGATGGCTCTTGTTACCGGGCATGAAATAAAAAGTGTATTTTTGATGCTGTCATAAAGAAAATGCCACGATGAAGCCATTAATTATTCCGCCATATCTCAGGAAGGGTGATCGTATTGCCATTGTCTCTCCGTCAGGCATCATTGAAAAGGAAGTGGTCATGAAGGCAGCGAAGATGCTTGCCGGCGAAGGATTTGAGGTTGTGATCGGAGAGAATGTATATAAGCAAAGCGGATGCTTTGCCGGAACAGACAACGAACGGCTTCATGATCTTCAGAAAGCAACTGATGATCACTCTGTAAAGGCGGTTTTCTGTTCCCGTGGCGGCTACGGCGTGTCACGGATAATTGACAGGGTTGACTTCACCGGCTTAAGAAGGCATCCGAAATGGTATGTCGGGTTCAGCGACATAACTGTTCTCCATCTGTGGCTGAACAAGATCTGCGGAGTAGCTTCGCTGCATGCCGAGATGCCTCTGAATTATGCGAATCCAAAAAAAACACCGGAGAGCTTCACCTCTGTAATGAAGGCTCTCAGGGGAGAACCGGAAGAGATATTCTGGAGGAGTTCTCACGATGCTAACTTTACTGTTGAGGGACCTGTTACGGGAGGCAATCTCTCATTGATCTACAGCCTCACCGGGACACCGGGTGAGCCTGACACCGATGGTGTGATACTTTTTATCGAAGAGGTTGGAGAATACTATTATCATCTTGACCGCATGCTTACATCGCTACGGCTTACGGGAAGGCTGAGAAACCTCTCGGCCCTGGTAGTGGGAGGGATGGAGAAGATTGAACAGGGGAGCATAAAGTACAATAAGGGTACTGAGGAGATAGTCCTTGACATCGTAGGGCATTACAGTTACCCTGTACTGTTCAACTTCCCTGCAGGACACATAAGCGATAACAGGGCGATCTATATCGGGCGCAGGGCGAAGATAGTGCAGAAGGGGCTGGAGGCCTCCCTGGCCTGGCTCTGATTGTCAGAAAGCAGCCAGCAGGAGATTGATATCTTTTGAGAGAATACCGAATTTCTGACCAAGCATTTCATTGGTCAGTATCCCGTTATAGACATATACTCCGCTGCGGAGGCCGATGTTGAATTTGAGCATAGGCGTTATTCCTCCGGCATCGGCAATATCCTGCATAAGTGGTCTGAAAACGTTACTCAGCGCAATGGAAGCTGTCTTTGGCACCCTTGACGGAAGGTTCCATGCTGAATAGTGAATCACGCCATGCTTCTCATATGTCGGATCCTTAATGGCCCTGCATTCAGTTGTCTCCACGCATCCGCCGCTGTCAACACTAAGGTCTATTATGACAGAGCCGCGTTTCATACCCCTGACCATCTCCTCGGTCACAAAGAATGATGACCTGAGATCATCTGCAGCCAGTGCCCCGATGAGTACATCGGCTGATTTCATGGCTTTCTGAAGTACCTGTGGGTGGAATGTCGAAGTGTATAATCTCTGACCTAAAAGATTCTGGAAATTTCTGAGCCGGTGCACAGAGCTGTCAAACACCTTTACTATTGCCCCCAGGCCCAGTGCTGCGCGTGCTGCATATTCACCGGCGGTATTGGCACCGATGATCACCACCTCGGTCGGGGTCACCCCGGTCACTCCGCCAAGCATCACCCCTTTGCCACCCGTTGTATTGCTCAGATATTCAGAAGCCAGCAGAACAGCAGTAACGCCGCTTATCTCACTCATTGTTTCCATGATAGGGAAGACTCCGTCGGTGTCTCTTATCTTCTCACATGCCAGGGCTGTGATACGTTTCCGCATCATCATTGAGAGTGCCTCCTCATCCATGGTTGCAGCGTTCATGAATGAGATGACAACCTGGCTGCCCTTAAGCAGGCCGGCCTCCTTCCTGTTGAAAGGGGCGATCTTTACTACCATGTCGCACTCATACACTTTCTGTGCTGTGTCAGCCACCATCGCTCCGTTGTCACTGTAATCACTGTCAGAAAAACTGGCTCCCTGTCCGGCAGAGGGCTCGATGAAGACCTCGTTGCCGGCATCTGTAAGTATTCTGACAGCCTCCGGAGTGAGGGCGATACGCTTCTCATTATCACGTATGTCACGGGGCATACCTATTGTCATCTGCCGCCTGGTAACCGTCTTTTCAATCTGCTCTTCCCGCGGCATAAAGGCATTCCTGGCCTGTTCACTCATCTTATGGTGTTTTTATTATACAACAGAACTATCCCAATCATCAGACCAAAATTAAGATTTTAATCGGAGAGAGAATAAGAGAGAGCGGAATATTCAGAGCGATGGATGATCAGCAGCGGGCTGACGCTCTTCAATGACCCTGCCTCCGTCAGGCATGACAGTGACAGAAAGTTTCATGGTTTCAGGAGGCAGCAGGGGTTCAATCAGTTCAGGCCACTCCATGAAGCAGGGAGAGGAGGAGTCAAAATACTCCTCAATACCAAAATCAAGAACTTCTGAGAGTTTCCTTATCCTGTAGAAATCAAAATGAAAAACAGGCAACTCACCAGGCCTGACATATTCATTGATAAGTGTGAATGTCGGGCTTGTGACCGTATCGGTGACGCCCATCTCCCTGCATATTGCCTTGATGATAGTAGTTTTTCCGGAGCCCATCTGACCGTAAAATGCAAATATACGCCTCCCTGCCGTCTCTTCCAGAAAGCGCCTGGCGGCCTCCTTTAACCGGCTTTTATCAGAGATGATGATCTTCATGCGGCAAAAATAGCTCTTTATACCGGTTCAAGATAGACAAGTGGCAGCAGCATCTCCTGAAGTGAAATGCCTCCATGCTGAAGTGAATCACGGTAATGTGTTACAATCTGGTTGAAGTTCTTTGGATAGACCAGGAAATCATTGGCGTATGCAAAGATGTATTTGGAGGTGATGTTACTCATCGGCAGGCCGGCCTTTGCCGGTGAGGGAATCTCAAATACCTCCCTGGGATTATAGTCGAGGTTTCTTCCTGTCTTATAGCGAAGATTCATTGATGTCTGCCTGTCTCCTAAAACCTTTACCGGCCTCTGCACTCTGATGGCACCGTGATCTGTTGTGATCACAATCCTTGCCCCCCTGGCTGATACTGTCCTGAGCAGTTCAAGAAGAGGCGAGTGAATGAACCATGAATGGGTGAGTGAGAGCCATGAGGCCTCATCACCGGTCATGTCGCGGATAACGTTTATGTCAGTACGGGCATGACTGAGTAGGTCAACAAAGTTATATACCAGCACGATCAGGTCGTTCCCAAGAAGCTGAGACAGCCTGTCATTCAGATTCCTTCCTTCTGATTCGGAGGAGATTTTATGATAGCTCCAACGGCAGTTAATGCCATAGCGTTGCATCTGTTTCTCTATAAGCTTCTCCTCAAACATGTTCTTACCCTCTTCCTCATGATCATCTATCCAGTATTCGGGGATTGATTCACTTATTGCTGAAGGCATCATTCCTGCAAAAAGAGAATTACGTGAATATTGGGTGGCAGTGGGGAGGATGCTCATATAAAGCTCTTCCCGGACGGTTCGCAGTATAGATCCGAGGTCCATGGCAAGTGTCTGCCACTGGTCAAGGCGCATGTTGTCGACAGTAATAAAGAAGAGTGGTGATCCTTTCTTAATAAGAGGGAAGATGCGTTTTGACATCACTGCAGGTGACAGGAGAGGCTTTTCTCCTGAGGAGGAGGAGATCCAGCCGGTATAGTTTTTGGAAATGTACTTGCCAAAGGCCCTGTTGGCATCTGTCTCCTGCATCTTAAGAACTTCCCTCATACCGGTATCTGCAGACCTGATCAGTTCGCCCTGCCAGAATACAAGCCTGCGATAGAGATCACACCACTGTTCGAACGTCTCTGCGGAGGAGATCATTGCTGCTATTGAGCTGAACTCCTCTCTGAAGACTGAGGTGGTCTGGCGAGATACTATATCGTCTGTGTCAAGGATCTTTTTAAGAGTAAGAAGTATCTGTTGAGGTCTAACCGGCTTTATAAGGTAATCAGCTATCTGTGAGCCTATTGCGGCGTCCATGATCTCCTCCTCCTCACTCTTTGTTATCATCACAACCGGGATGGAGGGGCGGATAGCCTTTATGCGTCGCAAGGTTTCAATACCACTCAGGCCCGGCATGTGCTCATCGAGAAAAATGATATCATAAGGCTTCTCCCTGAGCATCCTCAGCGCATCATTTCCTGAAGGACAGGTATCTGTGTCAAACCCCTTCTCCGTTAGAAAAAGGATATGCGGCCTGAGCACCCCGATCTCATCATCAACCCACAGTATTCTTACCTGTCTCATCTTCTGATCACCAGGTTATCTTGCAACATTATAAGCATTTTCATAGAAGATCCTGTACCTTGAAATGTTCTTGTCCTGCCTGAACCTTTCAAGGTTCAGCGTGCTGATCATGAAGACAGAGAATGTTGTACGTGACGCCTCTCTTATTTCCTCCGTGGGGTTGAAGATACCCATCCAGGCTTCTGCTTCAGCAGCATTTTCAAATATTCCGACGGTTACGAGCAGATACTCTTTTTCCTGCAATCCTTCCGTGCGGTAGTTTTTGTCAGAGAAGTTATCAATGTTGAAGTTTATGATGTCAAAAGTTATTTGGTTGAGGTCTGCCTGCAGGTTATCGGCGATGATCATGACGAAGTGCGGTTCCGTTGTGTCAGCATTGTAAATTTCTGCGGCGATGCGCGTATCTTCGGCAACCTGTAATTCCGGTATTTCTTTCTTCAGAAATTCATTTATTTCGGAAGCCCTGACTCCCTCGGGAGTACCGGGGTATCTGGCTATCAGGGTGTCAAGTTTTTCCTTATAGGCTGTTTCACCGCTTAAAGCACCTGCAATCATTGCGTCAAGGAGCATGAATTTCGGGATAAGCTCATTGTCGGGGTACAGGGTGATTGCTTCCCTGCACAATAGAGCTGCTTCGGCATAACGTTCCCCTGTGAATGACTCATAAGCGGCTTCATAATCTTTCCTGACTCTGGAAGCCATCTCCTGTTGTTTCCTGACATAATCAGGGTCAGAGAGTATCAAGGCGTATTCCGACTGAGGGAAGGCAGAGATCAATGCTGATCTGTGAAGCCCGGCCCTTGATGGATCGTTTTTACTGAGCAGGCGGTATAGTTCATAAAGTGCTTCGGCCCTTGTGTTGTCCGAACCGCCTTCCATTGATGCTGCTTCAAACGATTGGGCTGCCATCACCGTGTCTGACAGTCGCGATGCAAGTATCTTGCCCTCAGCGAGGAGTGCGTCTGCACTCTTTTGGGCAGAGATATTCATCAGTGAGTCAGTCAGTGGAAGGTTGACAAGATAATACTCTTTGTCCTGTTGCGGAGCTTTTTCTCCCGGTTCAGCTGTCTGAGCTTTTTCTCCGTTCTCAGGTGTTGCCGTCTGAATTACTGCAAGGCGTGCTCTGTTTGACCTCCTCCAGTTATCTTCAAGTCTTCGTTCTCCCCAGCGCCGCCGGAATTCTGTCCGGCCATAGGTCAAAGCTGCCTGGTTATAGAAGTACCAGCCTCCCTCAGCCGCCACAGTGCCCATATTACGTTGCTCATTCTCATAATACTGCCCCATGTTGTACCTGTCACCTCCGTCACCCTGCTGCAGCATTGTCTGCTCCTGTTCAAAGGTACGGATCAGCCCTGCTATAAGCGCATCACGTTCAGCCTCAGTCATCTGAGCAACACGTCGGAGGCTGTCTTCCATGACTACAATGCTGTGGAAACCGGCATATTCACCCAGATCAGAAGCACGCCGGCTTATGCGTTCATAATCGGGGAACCTGTTGTCGATAATGTACATGGCACTGTCATAGTAGAAGTAGGCCATCATATATTCAGGTTGTGAATAGAAGTGATTGCCGAGGGCCATGTATGAACGCGCTCTCTGGCGGTTATTGACGGTGCTTGACCTCACCGACAGAGACCATAGCTCAATGGCCTCACTGTCATTTCCCCTGCGGTGTTCGAGCTCTCCGAGAGCATAGTAGATCTGGTCAAGGTAATCTTTGTTTCTCGAGTCACGCAGCATCTTGTGCAACGACTTCTTAAGATCTTCGTAGTCTTCGTCGGAAATGTCAGTCACTCCGGCAAGGTTTATGCCCGCGGCGAACTCAAGGTCATATGGTGGATTCATTTTCAGCACCTCCCTGAAATAGCGCGTTGACAGGGCATCGTCATCCCCTGCGTCGCAAGCCTGGGCAAGAAGATAGGTAAGACGAACCTTTGTCTGTTTGTCACCGCTTGTTTTTATAGCTTTTGTCAGGGGGGTGACAGCTTCATTGTAACGTTTCTGTCGCAGCGCTATGTCTGCCTGCGTGCTGTACATCATTGACTGAAGAGTACGTGATGATTCTTCAATCGCGCTGAGACTCTGAAGCAATCGTGCAGCCTCTGCATAATTGCGATCTTCGGTCTGCAGGCGTGCGAGCCAGATATTTGCCTCAGTAACGACCTCCTTATTGGTTGTCAGGGTTATTGTATAGGAAAAGGCTGACCGTGCTGCAGCATAGTTTTTCTGGTAGAACTGAGCCTTGGCCAGCAACAGGTAAGCATCATCGACCCACTCATTATACTCCCTCCGATTGTAGAACTCATCGTTGCGGGAATTTCTTTTACCGCGATCGGACTCATCAGGGCGTGCGGTAATGGAGTAGAGTGCGATCACCTTACTCGCTTTCTGTATCGCCCGCTCCATATCTGATGCAGATGCCTGCGCTGATTCAGGGGTTGTATATAGAAAAACAGGAAGCAAGGCGCTGTAATCATCACGATGTGAAGCCTTTACCTTTTCAAGGCCTGCTTTGTACGCCTCATTGCCATTGAAATAGACATTGTATTTCGCGATCAGCGAGTTGTAAAACCGGCTGGCACCGGTATTCTTTTCAACAGAGCAACCGGTAATGAGTGCGGTGAGCACCACGGTCATCGCGACATGATATAATGAGAACCTGAATCTCAAGAATGGCGGTTTATACTATAACTGCACCTGGCAGTTAAAAGTATTCAAAGGTAAGAAAAAGAGGTTAAAAAGAGGCCGGTTCCTTATGCCGTCCGGCTGCAGCTTACTTCACCACAACCCGCTTTGTAGGAGCCATCTCTGCATTCCGTTTTCCGACCTGTGTGACAATCTCTTCAGCCAGGTTCATGAAGGCAGTGCCTGTGTCACCATCCTTGAGGGCTGCGGGAGTTCCGGCATCGCCACCGTCACAGATACTCTCAACCAGGGGTATCTGGCCAAGAAGATCCACGCCTGTCTCAGCGGCAAGTCTGCTGCCACCCTCTTTTCCGAAAATATAATATCGTCTGCCGGGTAACTCAGGTGCAACAAAGTATGCCATGTTTTCAACGAGGCCCAGCACTGGTACATTTATTGCTTCACTCCTGAACATCGCAATCCCTTTGCGGGCATCGGCAAGTGCAACCTCCTGCGGGGTGGTTACAACCACGGCACCGGTGACGGGCACCTCCTGCACCAGTGTCAGATGAATGTCACTCGTTCCGGGAGGAAGGTCAAAAATCAGGTAATCTAGTTCCCCCCAGTCTCCCTGTGTGATCAGTTGTTTGAGAAAACTGCTGGCCATAGGTCCCCGCCAGATAACGGCCTCGCTCTCCTTTACAAAAAAGCCAATGGATAAAATACTGACGCCGTATTTCTTCATCGGAATGATAAGATCTTTTTTGCCCTCCCTTGCGACCTCCGGCTTGTACTCCCCGGCATCGAACATCTTTGGAACCGAAGGACCAAAGATGTCGGCGTCGAGAAGACCTGTCGCATACCCTTTGCGTGCCAGTGCCACGGCCAGGTTGACAGCAATGGTTGATTTGCCCACTCCTCCCTTGCCTGATGAAACTGCAATGATATTCCTGACA
>JAKEGI010000089.1 GCA_022615595.1 Bacteroidales bacterium
AAGTCTGTTGATGAGTCTCTTTCAAACAAGGCACGCATGACAGGCACCAGGCAGCTTGGCAATGATCCGGCAACAGGTTTGCCGGTGATGGTGAAGATGAGCAGGTTCGGTCCTGTGGTGCAGCTGGGAGAGGCATTCCCTGACAAGAAGCCCCGCTTTGCAAACCTGAAGCGTGACCAGCTGCTTGAGACCATTACCCTTGAAGAAGCGCTCTCCCTGTTTGACCTGCCAAGAACCGTTGGCACATTCGAGGAGAGTGAAATGGTTGTCGGGCTGGGTAAGTTCGGTCCTTATGTAAGACATAGCGGCAAATTCTACTCCCTGAAGAAAGGAGTTGACGACCCATATACAATTACTGAAGAGAGAGCTGTTGAGATAATAAAGGAGAAGAGAGAGGGCGACAAGATGAAGGTCATCAATGAATTCGGTGACATAATGATTCTGAATGGCAGGTACGGCCCTTACATTTCACATGAAAAGAACAACTACAGGATACCGAAAGGCAGTGACCCGGCTAAACTGACTCGCGAAGATTGCCTGGCTATCATTGAAAAGGGAGGCCAGGGCAAAAAGCCTAAAACAGCCCGTAAGAAGTGACAAACCGATTATATGATTGACCTGAATCAATATTTTGACCCGGTATGCCTTGACAGGCCTGAGATAGAACAGCTTACAGGATCAGGGGCATTCCCGCACAATGTGACTGTCAATTCCGGTAATGAGCCCCTTGGTGACATTGCCGGATACAGCGTTGCATTGGTTGGTGTGCCCGATGACCGCTGCTCTTCAAACAAGGGTGCCTCATATGCGCCTGATGCCATCCGTAAAAACCTCTATTCCTTTTCGCGTCTGCCGGGCAAGATGAAGATCATTGACCTGGGAAATTTTAAGACCGGAACCGGGTTTGAAGATACAATTGCAGGCCTTAGAGATGTGATTGCCTTACTTCTTTCAGAGAGGGTCGTACCTGTAATAATTGGCGGAACAAGCGCCCTGATGCCTGCCATTGACAGGGGTCTCTCCTCGCTCCGGCAGCCATGGTCACTCGTTTCAGTTGACTCAAGGGTTGATTTTACTGCAGAGAAAAGAGATGCTCACGCGCTGAACTGGATGAATGATCTCATCTACCGGAGCGGGAGCAAACTTTCACATCTCTCCTCCATCGGGTATCAGACATACCTTACTGATCAGCAGGTGGTCAACCGCTTTAACCGCAGACATTATGATATGATTCGGATAGGCGAGGTAAGAGCCGCAATCCATGAAACAGAACCATTATTCCGTGATGCTACAGCAGCTCTCTTCGACATAGGTGCAGTACGTCAGTCAGATGCCCCTGGCACCGTGCTTCCTTCAGCCAATGGCTTTTACGGAGAGGAGGTATGCCTGCTGTCAAGATATGCTGGTCTCTCAGATAACCTTAAGATATTCGTTCTGACGGAAGTAAATCCTGTAATTGATAACCGTTTCCAGACATCACACCTTGCAGCACAGCTGATCTGGTTTTTCCTCGAAGGATTCTCTCAGAAACAATATGAGATCAACTATCTGAGTGATCCGATGAACAACAGGTTTACACGTTACCACGTGACCCTCAGTGATCTGGAAGGTGAAGCTATCTTCATTAAAAGCAATATCACGGAGAGGTGGTGGATAGAGGTGCGTGATTCATCAGGCGAACCACACTGTCTTGCATGCTCTTATGATGACTACCTGATGGCCAGCCGCGACCAGGTTCCCGGCAGATGGACCAAGGCTATACTCAGGTTCGGACACTAAAATTTAACTCCATTTGGCTGCCTGCATATTTTTTACTTATTTTACTCGTTACTTTTAAGGGTGCTCATGCACTTTTAGAACATGAAGAAAGTCAGGACAGTCATCCTAGCCTTAATGTTTGCGGTAAGCATGGTTTCCGGGCAACAGGACCCTGTTATAAGTCATTATATGTTTAATACACAGACCTATAACCCAGCCTACTCAGGCATGAGCGGCATGATAGCCGCCACCGCAATAACCAGGCAGCAATGGGTTGGATTCCCGGGGGCTCCCTCAACAATGATATTCAATATCAACTCACCCTTCAGCATTTTCGGGCTGAACAGTGGTGCGGGCCTGCTTATTGAGTCAGACAAATATGGATTCAGCAAGGATATCAACATAACTCTTGGATATTCATACCTGATGCCATTGGGCACAGGCACTCTGGGGGCCGGTCTGAGTGCAGGCATCCTGAACAAGACACTGGCCCCGGAATGGTTTATCCCGGGAGGATCATCTCACACTCCGCCCTCAGGAGACCCTCTGATCCCTGAAAATGATGAAAGCTACCTTGCCCTCGACATTTCCGCAGGTGTATATTATCAGGGTATCAATTATTATGTGGGACTGTCAGTTACACACATCAACCAGCCCGACATAAAGTACACAGAAACAGCCACATACGTCAGCCGCGAGTATTATCTCACTGCCGGCTATACTTTCCAGCTGCCTAATCCTGCCTTCGAACTTATCCCTTCCGCCTTTTTGGTGTTTGACGGCGCTGCAGCACAATATGTTGCAACAGGCATGGTCAGATACAATAAAAAGGTCTGGGGAGGCGTTTCCTACAGAGCCGGTGATGCAATAACAGGCTTTGCAGGTACAGAATTGTATAACGGCCTAAAAATAGGATATGGGTATGACTTCCCACTTTCAGAGATCAGAAAAGGAACGAGTGGATCGCATGAATTCATCGTTTCCTACAGTTTTGATATCGGCCTCGGGAAAAGCACTACTAAATATAAAAGTATACGGTTTTTATGATATTTAAGAAAAAAATAGCTTACTTGCATCGTTAAATTTATCAGTATATGAAAAAGGTAACCCTTCTAGCTCTTTCAATAACCTTATTTATCGGTGGTTGCGCATCTTATGACTCCGGTGAGTTGACAGGTGTTCAGGGAAGAAAAAAATTCTATGAACCTGAACCGTTTGAGATGGCTTTCATTCCCGCAGGCTCTTATACAATGGGGCCTAGCGACCAGGATCCACTCCGGGCAATGAACTCACTGTCCAAAACAGTTACAGTGGAGGCTTTCTGGATGGACCAGACAGAGATTACCAACAACAAATACCGTCAGTTTACATATTGGGTTCGTGACTCAATCCTCAGAACAAGGCTCGGCGAGGAAGGCATTGAAGGCTATGAGTTCTACAGGACAGATGAGGAAGGCAATGTCATTGAACCTTATGTCCTTAACTGGGAAGAAGAGATTGACTACGAAGATGAGAATATACTCTCTGTGGTCGAAACCATGTATTATCCTCCCGAAGAGAGATTTAATGCCAACAAGCAGTGGGACACGCGGCTTCTGAACTATTCCTATTTCTGGGTTGACTACAAACAGGCTGCCAAAGCCAGCTACAACTACACTGATCAGAAGTATGAAGGCACGGTCACAGACCTCGAAGGCGTTAAATCTGACGTCAGGGATCGCTCATCATTCATCATGCACCATGTGGTCAATATCTTTCCTGACACACTGGCCTGGATCAGAGACTTTACATATTCATTCAATGAACCATGGGCAACACTCTATTTCTGGCACCCGGGCTATGACGATTATCCTGTTGTAGGTGTCTCATGGGTGCAGGCGAGAGCTTTCAGCGTGTGGAGAACCAATTTCATGAACGAACATCTTCGCTCACAGGGTGTGGCAGACGTCCACAATTACCGCCTGCCGCTCGAGACAGAATGGGAATATGCAGCACGCGGTGGCCTCGACCTTTCTATGTACCCGTGGGGCGGGCCCTATACACGCAACTACCAGGGCTGCTTCCTTGCCAACTTCAAGCCTCTGCGCGGAAACTACATCGATGACGGCGCCGTTTACACAATCAAGGTCGCTTCGTTTGAACCCAATGAATACGGACTGTTCGATATGTCAGGCAACGTATCAGAGTGGACCTCATGTGCTTACCACCCCTCTGCCTATGTATTCACCCATGACCTAAACCCTGACTATGAATATAACGCTCGCCCGGAGGATCCTCCGGTACTCAAGCGTAAAGTGGTCAGAGGCGGCTCCTGGAAAGATATAGCATACTATATGCAGACATCAACAAGGGATTATGAATACCAGGACTCAACAAAGTCATTTGTGGGGTTCCGTAATGTCAGAACTTATATCGGAGTAAATAACTAAAACTGTTTAACCTAAAACTGCAATTATATGGGCCTTTCGGAATTAGTTCACACAAGTAAGTGGAAAGCCTTCATGGCTAAGCTCTACGGATGGGGCGCCTCAGTCGTTATCATCGGAGCTCTCTTTAAAATCCAGCACTATCCAATGGCAGGGCTTTTCCTGGCAGTTGGTCTTTGCACAGAGGCAGTTATCTTTTTCTTCTCGGCATTTGAACCACTGAAGGAGGAACCGGACTGGAAACTGGTATATCCGCAGCTTGATCCCAACTACTCGGGTGAAGAGATTGGTTTTGCTGCTGTCGGCGGTGGCGGTGGCGGCGGCGGTGCCGGATTATCGCAGTTTGACAAGATGCTTGCCAATGCCGGCATTACACCAGATGTGTTTGACAAACTGAGCCAGGGACTGAAGAAACTGACTGAGACAACCAATAATTTCAACGCCATGGGCGATCTGGCTGCTACAACCAACGAGTATGCAGGTACAATCAGAAAGGCCAATGAATCACTTATGAACCTGTCTGACTCAGTGAAGCAGACCGCCAGGTCAATGAGCGATACAAGCACCGTCTATCAGGCAATAGGCGAGTCTTCAAAGACAATAGAAACAGGCGGCAAATCATACCAGGAAAAACTTGAAGGCCTGAATAAGAGTCTTGCCGCCCTCAATGCTGCTTATGAATTACAGCTGAGAGGTGCAAATGATCATGTCAGGAGCTCTGAAGTGATCTACAAGGGAATTGAAAATATGATGAAGGATCTTTCAGGCTCAGCCGATGATACCAAAAAGTACCGTGAACAGGTTTCAAAACTGAATGAAAATCTTGCCTCTCTTAATAATGTATATGGCAACATGCTTGCTGCCATGAATGTAAAGTAATGTTAAGGTCATAATTATATATCTGCTAACACCTAAACTATCCGCAAATGGCTAAGGGAAAAGAGACCCCGCGGCAAAAGATGATCGGCATGATGTACCTCGTGCTGACCGCCATGCTAGCTCTTAACGTTTCAAAGGAAGCCGTCGAAGCTTTTAAAAGAGTGGATGAAAGTTTGACTACAACAACAGCAAACTACATCAAGAAAAATAATATCACTTATACCGCTTTTGACGTTGCTGCCGCAGAAAATCCTGAGAAAGCAGGCCAGTGGAAGGTTAAAGCCTATGACGTTAGGACACGAGCCGATGAGATATTCAACTACATTCAGGATTTGAAGGTTGAAATAATCACCAAGGCAGAGGGGGAAGATTCTGAAGCACTGCTTCCTGACAATCAAATTAATATACACGGAGTCAAGAGAATTGATGATACCAACGTGCCTACTGAGATACTTATAGGGGCTGATCAGGGGGGAAAGGCAAATTACCTGAAAGCCCTTATTGAAGATTACCGCAGTTTCCTCGTTGAAACTCTTGATGGTAAGGACCTGGCTGCAGAACAATCAATACTTGCAATTCTAAACACCGATGACCCAAAGAACCTCGAAGGTACCGGAACAGAACCATGGGTAACTGCTACATTTCAAACCCTTCCGCTTGTTGCAGTTATGACAATCCTCTCAAAGATGCAGGTTGATGTTAGAAACGCTGAAACTGATGTCCTCAATTTCCTCTACACACAGATCGATGCTGCCTCCTTTAAATTCAACAAGATCATTCCCACTGTAATTCCAAACTCAACCTATATAATGCAGGGGAATGAATACGAGGCCAAGGTATTCGTTGCTGCCACTGATACTACACGGGACCCCGAAATACTTATAGGCAATTACAGCACCAAGGAAAATGCTGACGGCACCATTTCTTACGAAATGACAGGGAACTATGACAAGCTTCCCGTCAATGAGTCAGGCATCGGTATCTACAGGGTCAGGCCAGGCTCAATTGGCGAAAAATCATATGGTGGCCTGATCAGGATGAAGGCACCCGATGGCAGTATGATTGCATACCCATTCAGTTCAAAGTATTCTGTCGGCATGCCTAACGTAGTCGTCTCTCCGACAGCAATGAATGTGCTCTACCAGGGAATAGATAATCCGATGGATATATCTGTACCGGGTGTGGGTTCTAATCAGCTGACTGTGAGAATGACCAACGGTGAGATCAAGAAGGGTAAATATAAGAACTACCGTGGTGAATGGGTGGCACAGCCCAGAACAGTAGGTGATAATGCACAGATCATTGTCTCGGCAAACATCAACGGTAAGATACAGAGTTTCCCGCCGGTGGAGTTCAGGGTGAGAAGAATACCCGACCCCGAGGCAAGGTTTGCCAACATGAAGGAAGGAAACGTGCTGAGGAGCGTTGCAGCTGCACAGCAGGTAGTAACCGCTACACTTGAGAATTTTGAATTTGACCTCACATATACAATAACCGGGTTTACTGTCTCTGTCAATGACAAGGGCTTTG
Organism: Bacteroidales bacterium; assembly: GCA_022615595.1. Lineage (GTDB taxonomy): Bacteria > Bacteroidota > Bacteroidia > Bacteroidales > VadinHA17 > SR-FBR-E99. Next base: position 6,594 of record JAKEGI010000089.1, read on the forward strand.
AGATAACCGGTGAATCAAACAGCAACAGGCTGACTGATAAGCAGAAAAGTCTCATCGGAGGCTTGCGTGCCGGACAGAAACTCATTATTGAGAAGATAACTGCGGTGGGACCTGACGGAAAAACCAGGAACCTGAACCCCATAATCCTGAAGATAAACTAATACAAGAAGAGATACAACCATGAACAGGAGAATTCTGGCAGGCCTAACGGGCCTCCTGATCTGTACAGCCTCAATGGCCCAGTCATTCGGAGACATCTATGAGAAACAGATGCCCTTCAATCAGAAGATAAATTATAGCTACCTGGGAGAGTCAGATGTTGTCTGGTCAAAAAGACTTTACCGGATAATCGACCTCAGAGAGAAGATGAATCTCAACCTGTATTATCCTTCTCTTAAATATGACTCATCCGGGAACCGTTTTGTCTCAGAGATGTCTGACGGAAGGATGAACTTCTCAGGGATACTTCTCAATGAGATCATGTCAGGCAGGGTAGCTGCCACAGACGGAGATGCAATGTCTGTCCCTACAACTTATAATGACATCGCACAGAAGATGAACCGTGATACCCTGACAGTATCAATCATCGATGTCAACGGTAATGAGCGTGACTCCACGGTAACAAATCAGGAGAACCCTGCAGACATCAAACAGATAATGCTGCTTGAGGAGTGGTTTTTTGACAAGAAACATTCCCGTCTTGATGTTCGTATTATCGGTATCTGCCCGATTTACATGGGGTATGACCAGATGACCTCCAGGCTCATGAAGAGACGCCTCTTCTGGATAAGATATGAAGATGTCAGACAGGCACTTGCAAGCCATGAAGCATTCAATACATTCAATGATGCTCAGCGTATCTCGTTTGAGGATCTGTTGCTTCAGCGCAAGTTTGACGGCTACATAGTTGCTGAATCAAATGTCTATGATGACAGATCTATAAACCAGTATAAAATAGGCCCGGGACAGATCTATGAGGCCGACAGGATCAAGAACGAAATATTCAACTTCGAACAGGATCTCTGGGAGTACTAGGCTTGTAATATGAATGTGAAAACTGTAGCGGCAGGCCTGAGACCTGCCGCTACGCATTTTTAAATGTATTTATCGCCTGTCGCTTTCCCCACATCATCAAGGTAAAGCTTTATGTTCTGCTCCTGCTCCTTTGAAACAATGAGAAGGGCATCACCGCTGTCAATGATAATGTAATCATCCAGACCCTGTATGATTGCTATCTTATTCTTTGGCAGGCTTATGATGTTCCCTTCAGAGTTATAGGTGAAAACCTGTGACTGCAGGACTGCATTATCATTCCTGTCATGGTCAGAGTGAAGATAAAGTGAACTCCATGTGCCAAGATCAGACCAGCCGGGGTCAGTGCATATGACATAGACGTTATCTGCCTTCTCCATTATGCCGTAGTCAACAGAGATACTGCTGCACTGTGAATAGGCCTTCTGTATAAAATCATTCTCACCGTCAGTGTTAAAGAGCTCCCTGCCTTCGTTGAAAATATGATATATATCGGGCAGGTACCTGTCAAAGGCAGAAAGTATGGCGCTTCCTTTCCAGATAAACATGCCGCTGTTCCAGAAGAAGTCGCCGCTCTCAAGAAATACACGTGCCATTGCAAGCGCCGGCTTCTCAGTGAATGCCTTGACTTTATGCAGGTTATCGTATCCCTTGAACGGAAGCTTCCTGTTTGCCTGAATATAACCGTAACCCGTCTCCGGTCTGTCAGGCCTGATCCCGAGAGTAAGAAGAGCATCATTCTCCGATGCAAAACGATAGGCTTCCTTCATTACAGCCTTGAATTCACTCTCCTTTGTTATAAGGTGGTCAGAAGGCGTCACAATAATCACCGCATCCTTGTCCTGTTCCATAATCCGGAAAATGCCATAGGCAATACAGGGAGCGGTGTTCCTTCTGAGAGGCTCAGAAAGCACCCGGCTGCGATCTATTCCAAGCTGTGAAACGACAATATCACTGCTGTCCTCGCTGGTGACAACATATATATGATCCTCTGGGCAAATCCCCTTAAACCGGCGGAATGTCATCTGCAGAAGTGTCTCTCCCACACCGAGAATATCAAGAAACTGCTTGGGTTTCTCTTTCCTGCTCAGCGGCCAGAACCTGCTTCCTACTCCCCCGGCCATGATCAGAACATATCTGTTGTTCATAATATTTATGATTGTGGTGCTTTATTACAAATATAGATATTCCCCTCAACTAAAACCAGCCTTGGTTATGTTGCCGGGAATTATTGCTAAATTTGACAAAACAATCGACCTTATGTTCAGATTTCTTTCCGGTTTTGGGGCCTACTGGCTGCTACTGGGGAAGGTCTTCGCCCGGCCCGAGAAACATTCCATCTACTACCGGCAAACAATGAAAGAGCTTATCAGCCTTGGATTGAGGTCAATAGGCATCACCGTGATCATCTCCTTCTTTATGGGCGCAGTTATCACTCTCCAGACGGCCTATAACACTGAGAACCCGATCTATCCTACCTACCTGATTGGACTGGGATGCAGGGACTCAATAATCCTCGAGTTTTCCTCCACCATTGTTGCACTTATCCTTGCCGGAAAAGTGGGATCAAACATAGCGTCAGAGATTGGAACAATGAGGGTGACCGAACAGATAGACGCACTGGAGCTGATGGGTGTCAACTCAGCCTCATACCTGATCATGCCAAAAGTTATTGCCACCCTGGTGTTTAACCCTTTCCTGACTCTGATCAGCATAGTCGTGGGTATCATGGGAGGCTGGATAGCAGGTACATCAGCAGGTGTCATAACAACACAGGACTTTGTTTATGGCATTCAGTATGCATTCATACCTTATTATATTACATACTCACTGATCAAGACCCTCTTCTTCGCCTTTATAATTACTACGGTCTCTGCATACCAGGGATACTATGTCGAGGGGGGATCGCTCGAAGTGGGACGTGCAAGCACAAAAGCCGTTGTCTACAGCAGCGTCACGATACTTCTTTTCAATGTCATACTTACCCAGCTGCTCCTCTCATGATAAGGGCTGAAAACATAACCAAGTCTTTTGCCGGCCGCAAGGTCCTGAATAATATTTCCGCCACCTTTGAGCCCGGTCAGACTAATCTGATCATTGGTAAAAGCGGCTCAGGAAAAACCGTATTCCTTAAATGCATCGTCGGTCTGCTTGAAATAGACGAGGGAAACATCTGGTATGGCGATACCCTTTTCTCCAAACTTGACTTTACAGGAAAAAAAGAGATCAGAAAGGAGATGGGGATGCTCTTTCAGGGAAGCGCACTCTTTGACTCGATGACAGTTGAGGAGAATGTCAGATTCCCGCTTGACATATTTACTGGAATGTCTGATGAGGAGAAACTCGAGAGAGTCAACTTTTGCCTTGAGCGGGTTAATATCATTAACTCCAATACACTCTTTCCGGCCGAGCTGTCAGGCGGGATGAAAAAGAGGGTTGCCATTGCCCGGGCTATAGCCCTGAAGCCCCGCTACCTCTTCTGTGATGAGCCAAACTCAGGGCTTGACCCGAAGACATCCATTGTGATTGACGAGCTTATCAAGGAGATCACCGTTGAACTGAACATGACTACCATAGTCAATACCCATGATATGAACTCGGTCATGGAGAACGGAGAAAAAATCATTTTTATCGAGGAGGGAGAAAAATGCTGGGAGGGTTGTAAAACGGAGATACTCAGGTCTGACTGTAAGATATTGAATGACTTTGTTTTTGCCAACTCTCTGGCTAAACAGCTCAAGGCCTCATCACTGGAAGAGTGATCATCAAAAAATAAATTTACGCTCCCTATTTGTTGGCAGATAATTCATAATTGTACAGATAACTGTCGTTCTGGTTAGCAAACAGGTTCCATGAGCTCTTGTTTGCATACCTCCCGACAGTGAAGTATGGACCAGACGGTACCGGAAAACCCTGAACAGGTGCTCCAGCCCTTCCGGTAAGATGAAGCTGTTTTTTGTTAACCTCATATATGCCTGTTTTCCTGTCAGAAGGGCTGAAGCTGAATATCACCGGCCCATAAAGTAAATCTGTATCAAACGTTTTAGTGTACAATTCCACGCCGTCATTGCTGTAAACGCGGAGCATGCCCCTGTCAAGAAAAATATATTCCGGAAGGCCGTCTCCGTTAATGTCGGCACAGTCAAACCTGTGATCAGTTGAAAATGAGCTTACCGTCCGTCTCTTCACGGTACCGTCAAACGACAGGTTTATTATGCTGCCATCAGGCTCTGTAAACACCAGAGTCTGGGTGTCGCCACTGACCAGCCTGACCGCCGAGCCGGATGCCTTTTTAACCGGGTTCTGGAGATTCACCCTTATGTTTCCCATACGGTCAAGAAGATAGACTGACTGCTCATCGGCAGCAAAGAGATAGTCCTTGCCCCTGACCCGGAAGAATACAACCGGGTCGGTAACCTTTCCGCGGGTGGTGAAAAGATTCCATCCCCTGACAGGGGTGCCTGACCTGTCATATACATAGATCTTCCTGTCATCGCCTGCTATACACAACCTGTAATCCTTATTGTTCTCATAATCAAACAGAGCAAGGGTATTTGCAGCAGGCGATCTCAATTTAACAGGGAATCTGTCTACATAGTTGCCGTTGCGGTCAATGAGGTGCAGGTAATTCCTGCCGCTGAAAAGGAGTTGGTTCTTGCCATTCCTGTAATAATCTATCATAAACACTTCTCCGGTAATCTTTTCCCTGATTAATGCCTTCCACAGTATCTTGCCTGATGAACTTACCAGGTATATGTTATTCTTCTGATCCTGTACAAATATTTCTGTTGCGCCGGTATTATGATTAAGAAACAGGAAGGGTTTTGCAGACAGTGGAGCATCAAGCCTGACTTTCCAGATAAGATTCAGTCCTGCATCTATTCCTGTGGCGGAGGTGATAGCCGTCTTATTAATGGTTCTTGCTGCTGACGGCGACTGAGCCAGCGACGGGTCATGATACCTGACTGAAAGGCTCGTATAGATCATATCGTTGCTTGGAGTAAGGCTCAGTCCGATACCTTCAATGGAGGCGATTGCCTTATCTGTCATCGACGCTAATGCTGAGGGTGTGACAATCTCTCCGATCACTGATCGCAGAGCCGCACCTGAAACGTAAAAGACAAATGAGCTTCTTGTGGGAAGCGTCTTCTCCATCTCCCTGAACCTGACGTCATTTATAAGCGTGTTATCACTGTCAGACTCTCTCTTGATTAATGCCAGCAAATCCGGGGATGCTGCAAATACCATGTATGACCTGGAAAACAACACCCATTCATCAGCTCCGGCTGTGGATGCTTCTCCCGACAGGATTGATGCCACGCCGGTGAACGGCATCCTGTAGATGAATGTTTCCTCTCCGTTTTCATTCTTTACTCTGGCCAGAAAATGGCTCTCTCTCATGCCCATGGTGCGGTATTTGGCCGTCAGTCTCTCTCTCAGGACCGAATCTGCCGCCTGGCGGTCGGTCATACGGAATAAGATGACCCTGCCGGCACCTTCTGTTAAAGGCAACATGGCAGTTGTTACCTCGGTTCCGGTAAAAGGGCTGAGAGACAATGCCAGGTCAGTGGCATTGATAGACGAAGGGTCAGCAGTGGCAGTACCCGATATCGAGGCTCGGCTCATCACAGTGGTATATCTCAGTGTTCCCCGGGGCAGCAACTCCTGAACACCTGATTCTGCCGGAACAGCATCCCTCAGCCTGTCAGCACCCACCCCAGCACCGGCCGTAGAGACAAATCCGCTCAGGAACAGGCCCTCTTCCCTGGCAGTCAGATCACCACCTGCAGCGATGGCTGCCGAGGAGATCTTACTGATGTCTTCCTTGGAGACAAATGACTGCAACACTCTTGGCAGGTTCCTGAAGAGTATAAACATATTGTCTGCCTCCTTTCCTGAGGCGGCCACAACAGGTGTAAATCCCTGCTGATGACGGATATCTGATCCTGTTTCCTTGTTATTGAGAGCATTTTCAACAAGTGTCCCGGAAGGGGAAATGATAACAATGCCTGATGTTAAGGCCATATATACAAAAGACTTTGTGCTCCCTTTACCATAAGCAACCTCAAATGTCCTTGCTCCCCCAAGCTCCCTGGCGGATGTTACCGACCCCCCTGATTTCTCACATAGATTGGTCAGATGTCTGTATGAAAAAGAAGGCCCTGTATTCATTACAGCCATTGCAGAAACAGGACCCTGCCCGATAATATGGAATGATAATATTACCTTGCGGTTGCTTATCACTTCGCGCACATCACGGCCTCCGGTGATACTGTCAAGAGCAGCTGCCGCATCAGTGACAGTTGCTGCCCATTTCATGTCGGATAGTCTTGCCATGATGCCGTTACGGTCCGTGGCCCTGGTGAGAAGTTCAGGAAAATCAGGTGTCTCAATTATAAGGAAGGCGTCCGAAGGAACAGCTGTCCAGGGATCAACAACAACAATCTGTTTCTCCTTTCTTATAAAATAGCCTGCTACGACCAACGCCGACGCAAGCACCACTACCAGGATTATCCCGTTTCTTTTCCGCACAATTGTTTATTAAGGTTCCTGATTCAAAAATATAAAATATTAATTTGCCGTGGTAAAAGAACTTAGCCTGGGTTATTTCGATGGTTCTGCTGAGGAACATCCAGTGGAAAGCAATTGTGGAATACTTTTTGTGCAATGGCACACAGTGCAATTAACCGACCGATGCAGCGGATTGTTTCTATAACAACACTAATGCTTCTTTCTCTGTCTGTGTTTTCCCAGACCGTTACGGTACTGTCATCTGAAGACGGCAGGTCTGTCACTGACGTTGCAATTTACAGCGAGGATCGCAGACAGTTCAGCTATACAAATTATGCAGGCAAAGCAAGCCTCGAAGGATTCAGGAAAGACCAGCCCGTCCATTTCCAGCATTTTTCCTATGAAAGGATTACTTATACACTACCCGAACTTGAGAAAGCAGGATGGGTGGTAAAGCTTGTCACAAAAACTTTTGAAGTTGAAGAATTTATCGTCTCTGCCCACAGATATGAGCAGCGGTCTGACGAAGTGCCAAACCTTATATCCACTGTCTCGCTTCCGGCAATAAGACTACATAACCCACAGACAACGGCTGACCTGATATCATTAAGCGGAGATGTATATGTACAGAAGAGTCAGCTTGGAGGAGGAAGCCCGATGATCAGAGGTTTTGCCACCAACAGGGTCCTTATTGTCATTGACGGCGTCAGAATGAACAATGCAATTTACCGTGAAGGAAATATACAGAATATCCTCTCTCTTGACCCGTCAGTGACAGACCGCACCGAAGTGATATTCGGACCCGGGGCTACAATGTATGGAAGCGATGCTCTGGGTGGAGTGATGGACTTTTATACAAAAAGGGCCCTCTATTCGACAGGTGACTCTGTGTACTACAAGGCAGAAGCCCTTGCGCGCTATTCTTCGGCTGCTGATGAGAAGACCCTCCATTTCGATTTCAATGTCGGAGGTAACAAAATAGCATTTCTGACATCAGTCTCATGGTCTGACTTCGGTCACCTGAAGATGGGTTCATGGAAATACCCTGAGTATCTGCGGAATGAATACCAGGCACGCACTTCAACAGGCGACACAACTATTATCAACGACAACCCCCATATTCAGGTTGCATCAGGCTATTCGCAGCTTAACCTGATGAACAAGCTGCGCTTCAGGCTGACACATAATCTTGACATAACCCTTGCAAACCACTATTCACAGCTGTCTGATGTACCCCGTTATGACAGGCTTATCCAGAAAAAGGAGGGGATCCTGAGGTATGGTGACTGGTTTTACGGGCCACAGGTATGGATGATGAACAGCGCAATGGCAAGCTATACAAGAGAGTCACTGCTGTTTGATGAGGTCAGAGTCACGGTCGCAAGGCAGGATTACGGTGAAAGTCGCCACGACCGGAAATTTGATGATGTCTCTCTTTACGAGCAGGAGGAGAAGGTGGGAATATGGTCTGTCAATCTTGATTTTGACAAGACCCCCGGAGAGAAGAACAGCCTCCTTTATTACGGCGCTGAATATGTCTTCAATGATATAAAGAGCACTGCCAACACGAGGGATATTGTCACGGGAGAAACTGAACCTGCAGGCTCGCGATACCCGAACGGGAAGAATATATATAACAGCTTCGCAGCCTATGGAGGATATAAATATAATCTCAGTGAGAAATATTCGCTCAGTACAGGCATGAGGTATAATTTTGTCTCACTCAATTCGGAAATAGCTGACAACTCCTATTACAACTTCCCCTTCACCGAAATCAAAGTCGCAAACAGTGCTGTAACCGGGGCGGCCGGATTTGTCTACAGGCCTGATAATAAAACTGATATAACACTTAACCTCTCAACCGGATTCAGGGCGCCCAACCTTGATGACATGGGGAAGGTATTTGAATCAGCACCGGGAGTTGTGATGGTCCCCAACCCTGACCTGAAACCGGAATATCTCTATAACATAGATGCTGGTGTATCGGGTGAAGCAGCAAATTTCATCCATGCTGAGGCAACATTCTTCTTCTCATATCTTGACAACGCAATGGTGCGGGAAGAGTTCCTCTTCAACGACCAGCCCACAATCATCTACCAGGATGAAGTCAGCGATGTCTATGCGCTGGTGAACGCCGGTTATGCAATTATCTACGGCACACAGATCAAGGCAGAGCTGAAACCCCATCCGACCCTTAGAATTAAGTCAATGCTTAACCTTACATCAGGCCATGATAATGAAAATGAACCGCTCCGCCATGTCCCTCCGATATTCGGAGCTACTCATCTGACATATGAAAAAGGATTTATCAAAGCTGACTTCTACGCCCTCTACAATGGAAGCGTCCCTTATGATAAACTCGCACCCAGCGAAAAGGATAAGGCATATTTGTATGCCACTGATGAAAACGGTAATCCATGGTCACCGGGATGGTTCACACTGAATCTCAAATCATCTTTCAACGTCGCCAACAGACTCGATCTGACAATCGGAATAGAAAATATCCTTGATGTAAGGTACAGACCCTATTCTTCAGGCATTGCCTCCCCTGGCCGAAATTTCATCTTCTCAGCCAGGATAAGGATCTGACATATGACTCACTGGTTTGTTTGCCTGTTGTTTTTCGGAAAGATTGACTAAATTACAGCCACGTTAGGTTAATACCAGGGTCATGACCGGGGGTTTTCATCTTTCAGAAGTAATTACCAGAAAGGAGATCAGGGAGTTCCATGATCTTCCTGCATTCATAAACAGGGGTGATCGGAACTGGATAAGGCCCCTTGTCAGGGATGTTGAAGCCATATTCACTCCCTCGCTCAATACCCAGTTCAGAAACGGGGACGCGATCAGATGGCTCCTGAAGGATGATGATGGCACTAATGTGGGCCGTGTTGCTGCATTTTACAGCAGGAAGATAGCCAATGCCGACCAGACGCCTGTGGGAGGAATGGGCTTCTTTGAATGTATAAATGATCAAAGGGCTGCCTTCATGCTCTTTGATGCCTGCCATGACTGGCTTGAAGAGAAAGGCATGAAAGTGATGGAAGGACCGGTGAATTTCGGGGAGCGTGACCGCTGGTGGGGGCTGCTCGTTGACGGTTTCATGCCGCCCAATTACTGCGTTCCATACAATCCCCCTTATTACAGGGAACTGTTTGAAAACTACGGCTTCAGGAACTATTTCGAACAGTATACCTACTATACTCCGATCAGTAGCAATGGCCTCAGCGATGTTATAAGAGTCAAGGCTGAACGGATCTTTTCAAATCCTGACTATACTTTCAGATACATGAGGCGCAGTGAGATGCGTGACATCACACGCAACTTCATGATAGTATATAACAAAGGATGGGCACGTTTCCCGGGTGTGAAAACCATCAGTGAAGGCCATGCCCGGTTGCTGATGAAAAGCCTCAGACCAGTTCTTGATGAAAAGCTTCTCTGGTTCGGATTCTATAAAGATGAGCCTGTATGCTTCTTCCTGATGCTGCCCGAAGTCAACCAGATAATCAGGCACCTTAATGGCAGGCTAAACCTCATCGGAAAGATCAGGTTCCTCTGGTACAGACATTTTTCGAGAGAGCTTACAAAGGCATTTGGCCAGATCTTCGGCATTGTGCCCGAACATCAGCGCAGGGGAGTGGAGGGTGCCCTGATAATGGCCTTTGCAAATCTGGCACTCTCGAAGGATTTCAGGTATAAAGATCTGGAGATGAACTGGATTGGTGATTATAACCCTTCAATGATGCATCTTCTTGACCAGATCGGCGCCAGGGTTATCAAAACGCATATAACATACAGATACCTCTTTGACAGGAATGCTCCCTTTGAGAGAGCTACTGTGGTCAACACTTAATGCTGATTACTCAGAACGGCCTGTATCCGATAATCTCCCTGACCTCCCTGATGGTGGCAGAAGCACTTGCCCGCGCTTTCTCTGCTCCCTGTGAGACCACCTTTCTCAGGTATACAGGATCATTGACAATCTCATTGATGCGGGCCCTGATAGGATCAGTTACCTTGATAATATCCTCTGCCAGCTGTTTCTTCATATCACCGTACCTGATCTCGCATGATGCATGCTTCTCTCTGAAGTAGGCCACTGTTGAAGGTTCTGAGACAACACCCATGATAGTGAACAGATTCTTTACCGGCTCGCTGGGTTCTGAATCCCGCTTTTCCGGCCCGGTGTCGGTAACAGCCCGCATGACTTTCTTCCTTATCTCAGACGGGGTGTCAGCCAGAAATATGCCGTTGCCCTCACTCTTTCCCATCTTGCCCGTTCCGTCCAGGCCCGGTATCTTCACAAGCTGCCTGCCGTAGTTGTATGCATCAGGCTCAGGGAAGTATTCAATACCGTACATGGTGTTGAAGCGGCGCGCAAAGCGTCGTGTCATCTCCAGATGCTGCTCCTGATCCTTGCCTACAGGGACCTTGTGTGCCTTGTGAATGATGATGTCTGCCGCCATGAGCACAGGGTAAGTAAGCAAGCCTGCATTAATATTATCAGGTTGCTTGCGGATCTTCTCCTTGAATGAGGTGGTGCGCTCAAGCTCCCCCACATATGCGTTCATGTTGAGCAGAAGATAGAGCTCGGTTACCTCCGGAACATCACTCTGCACATAAACCGTTGCCTTCCCTGGGTCAATGCCGCATGCAAGGTACTCTGCAAGCACCTGCCTGATGTTCCCATGAATGTCATCAGGGTGAGGATGAGTGGTAAGCGAATGATAATCAGCTATAAAAAAATAACAGTGGTTCTCCTCCTGCATCCTGAGAAAGTTTTTCAGGGCACCGTAATAGTTCCCTAAATGAAGATTGCCTGTCGACCGTATGCCGCTTACTACCGTATCCATTGAAAAGTTTTGTTTCCGCCACAAAAATAGACATATTATGGAAATCTCATCCCCGCAATCTTTCTTTCTCTCACCTTTCCCGCTGACCCCCTGCTGCAACAATTTTTGTATTTTTGCATTGAAATTTAAGTAAGATGGATTCAACGAGGCAGAAGAAAGTTGCAAGGCTGATACAAAAGGAGCTCGCAGAGATAATACTTCACCATACCGGAGAGCTTGCCCCCGGAAGGATGATCTCTGTGACCGGGGTGCGCGTGAGCCCTGACCTCTCATTCGCCAAAACATATGTGAGCATCTTCCCCTCTGAAAAGTCTGCTGAGGTACTGACAAACATACGTGGCCATGTTCCCAGGATAAGGTTTGAACTGGGACAGAAGATCCGTAACCAGCTAAGGATAATACCGGAGATAGCCTTTTTCATCGATGACAGCAATGACTATATCGACAATATCAGTAACCTGCTCAAGGAATAAGGCCGATGCATTATGACCCTATCAAGGAGCTCCTCGGGCGCCAGTTTAACCGTCATCCGCTCCTCAGAAAACTCTTCTACCTTCTCCTCGATATACTTCTGCTCCGCTCGTGGCATGTGAGAAAGAGACTAAGGAGGCTCAGCAGCAACCTCCCCCCGTCGGCATCAGTGCTTGATGCCGGAATGGGGTTTGGACAGTATTCATGGTGGATGGCTTCTAATTTCACGAAGTGGAACATCACCGCTGCTGACATAAAGAGTGACCAGGTGGCTGACTGCAATGCTTTCTTCTCGTCTGCCGGCATGGAAGAGCGAGTGTATGCAGTTGAAGCTGACCTTGTTACCTGGAGCCCCCCGGGCCATTATGACCTGATACTCTGCGTTGACGTGATGGAACACATTGAAGAGGACTGCACCGTTTTTGCCTCCTTCTTCAAATCAATGAACCATGGTGGCAAACTGGTAATCTCAACCCCCTCCGATATGGGAGGCTCAGATGTACATTCCGATGATGATGAGTCATTTATCGGTGAACATGTGCGTGACGGCTACGGGAAGGAGGATATTACAAAAAAACTCATGGACGCCGGATTCAACAGTGTCTCTGTATCATACACTTACGGTGTGCCAGGCTCTGTGGCATGGAGGCTGTCAATGAAATATCCGGTGATGATGCTTTCATTATCAAAACTTTTCTTCATTCTCCTTCCGTTCTACTATCTTGTCGTTATGCCATTTGTCCTGGTACTGAACTTTTCAGACCTTAGCATCAGTCATCGCAAGGGAACAGGATTGCTTGTCATTGCAGAGAAGAGCAGATGAAACTGTCACTTTACATAGCAAAGAGATATCTGTTCGCTAAAAAATCGCGGAATGCCATCAATGTGATTTCTGCAATATCTGTGGCGGGAGTGACAGTGGGCACCATGGCGCTGATAACCATACTGTCAGTCTTCAACGGCCTTGAAGAGATGGTTAAGGCAATCTTCAGCACATCAGACTCCGAGATCAGAATAACCCCTGTCAGAGGCAAGGTCTTCACACCCGACACACTGGTTCTCAGTAAACTTGCAGAAATAGACGGCGTGGAGGTGTGGGCTGAGACACTCGAGGAGAACGCCCTGTTACGGTATGATGATCAGCAGTATATCGCTACTGTCAAGGGAGTCTCTCTCAATTACAGGGAGGTTACCGACCTCGATACCGCCATGTGGGACGGTGAGTTCATCCTCAAAGGTGAAAACGGGAGACCCTATGCCATCGCCGGTCTGGGTGTGGCCAACCACCTTGGTATGCGTCTTAATTTTGTCTCTCCCCTGGCAATCTATATCCCCGACCGTACCTCGCGCCTGAGCCTTAATCCTGAAAACGCATTTACCCGCAGATTTGTCCATTTCTCGGGGATCTTTGCCGTTGAACAGGAGTTCGATTCAAAATATGTCTTCCTTCCCCTTGATTTTGTCAGGGAACTGCTTGATTATACAACTGAGATAAGCTCAATTGAAATCAAACTCAGACCCGGCTCAGACCTTAAGCAGACGCAGAAGGCTATAAAAAATCTCATGGGCGATGAGTTTCTCGTGCAGAACAGGTATGAACAGCAGGAGATATTTTACAGGGTGATGAAGGCTGAAAGACTGGCAATTTTTGTAATACTTACATTTATCCTGATAATTGCTTCCTTCAATATCATTGGCTCGCTGACGATGCTGATAATTGAGAAGGAGCACGATATTGGCATTCTCAAAAGCCTGGGTGCCGACAATACCCTTATTAAACGAATATTCATTTATGAGGGCTGGATGATATCATTCATCGGGACATGTCTTGGACTGGTAATCGGCTTCCTGCTGTGTGCAGCCCAGCAGCATTTTAACATTGTTAAACTTGCAGGTGACTCTCTCCTGATAAACTCCTATCCGGTTAAGATGCAACTCGTTGATTTTTTTGTTGTTGCAGCGACAGTGATGACAATAGGATATGGTGCAGCCTGGTATCCCGTAAACTACCTCTCGCGCAGATACCTGAAAGAGAATAAAAAAGAGCATAGATGAGTATCAGATCAACTACCGCGGCCCTGATGGCCCTGATAATTCTTGCGTCATGCGGCCCTTCCGGCGCCCCGAAACCTGACAGGAAGCTCCTGATCCCTGAAGACAGGCTGGTGGATATCCTCACCGACACCTACCTTACTGCTGCCATGCTTGATATGCCTGATCTGAGTGCAACCTGGGGACAGAGGGACTCGAACCTCAATTATATTGATGTTATTGAGAGCCATGGTTATACCTACCAGCAGCTTGACACGACAATGCGTTACTATTTCAATACCAAACCAAAGAAACTGGCAAGGATTTATGACAGGGTAACGGGCAACCTGCTTGAACTGGAGGTAAGAGTGATGGAGGAGAGTAATGCCAATCCGGAAGACTATGCAGATGACAACCTATGGACCGGAAAAGCGTCTTACAGCTTCCCGGAGGATATGACCAGGGATCCGGTCTGGTTTGATATCCCTGTTGAGAAACCGGGAGAGTATGTCCTGAAGGCAGATATCAGGGTATTCGAAGATGACCAGAGCATTGATCCCCGTGTCACCGTCTTCTTCAGCACCACTGACATCCTGGGCAAGGAGGTACGCATCTTATGGAACGAGGTCAGGCTGGAGAAAAACGGGCAGATGCAAAATATTATTACGGCAAATACCCTCGATTCGGCCGGGCTGGTGCATATAAAGGGATGGCTGCTGAACCATTCAAGCCAGAAAGGTACATGGAGAAAACACGCCCGTATAAGCAATATAAGCCTGAAGCTTGAAAGAGAAATAGTCAGTCAATAGAGATGAGAAAGATCTCGGCACAGTATCTCTTCACCTCTTGCGGAAAACCTCTTAAGCGCGGAATTGTAACCGTCGCAGATGATAATACAATAATTTCAATCGAAGATACCGGAGGAGATTTTTCTGAAAAGGCCAATACCGAGTTTTATAACGGCATCATCATCCCGGGCCTTGTCAACTGCCACACACACCTTGAGCTCTCACATATGGCCGGGGTGCTGCCGGCAGGCAACGGTCTGGCTGCCTTCATAACCTCGGTCCGTGAACAGAGGGAGGCGCTCATGGAAGAGATTAGCGCTGCAGTGAGGAAGGCAGACGCTGAGCTCTTTGATGAAGGCATAGTAGCATGCGGTGACATAAGCAATAACAGCTCTTCGTTCAGTATTAAGAAAGAGAGCCCGGTTGATTATCTTACCTTCATCGAGGTGTTCGGCATT
>JAKEGI010000008.1 GCA_022615595.1 Bacteroidales bacterium
AACCTCACCCCCTGCACCCCTAAGTATAAATACCCCCGCCAAAATAGGCTTTAATCCCGTTCCCCGTAACAGGTGTACTGACTACTTTTGAACTTCCCGTAAATGTTAAATCTTTAACAATGGAAGATATATATGCCAGGCTGATGCAGGATGTCCGTTTTGAGGAGGGACTAAATGCCTGCATGAACTGTGGGATATGCACCGGTATTTGCCCCGCTGCAGAGTATTACCATTACGATCCGAGGAACGTGGTGGATCTTGTTCAGACCCGTAATAATGATATTATCAGGGAGCTCCTTCGCAGTGAAACCATCTGGTACTGCGGACAGTGCATGAGCTGCAAGACACGTTGTCCGCGCGGCAATACTCCCGGGATGGTCATCATGGCCCTGCGCAAACTATCACAGGAGCTTGGCTATTTCACCGAATCTGAAAAGGGCAGACAGCAGTTCGCAATAAAGAGAACTGTCGGAGACAATGTCCTGAAGCACGGCTACTGCGTGGTATCTTATGATGTCGACCCTGCCACCCACCCTGAACAGGGACCGGCATGGGAACACTATTACAATCACATGGAAGACTCCCTGGCAAGGCTGGGCGGCGAACTGAACGGAAAGGAGGGCCCGACACGAAAAATAAGTGATGACGTTCTCGACGAACTGAAGAGCATATTTGAGGTCACAGGCGGACAGAAACTCTACGACGCCATCGAGGAGGCCTCTGAGAAGAAGGCCGGGGAGATGGGGATGGAGTTTAAAAAAGAGGGCAGGGACTTCGAATATTTCAGACATGTGGTAACTGCTGACAGTGGCAATCACCAGGTGGAGGGGGAAGATGTAAGAAGGGAGGTTTATGAAACTCGAAGGTAAAAAGAGAATCTGGGCTGACTACCAGAAAGAGATACCTGACGACCATTTCTTCTATGTCAGGTCTTGCATCAGGCAGACATTCTTTGCAGGCTCTGAGCAGTATTTCCTCAAGATAATGCGTGACGACCTTGGCAAGGATGTTTTTGAAGATCCGCGGCACACAACATGCACCGGTATTGGTTATCACGGCGATGTCGTGCCGTTTGAGACAATTCAGACCGTTGTTGCACGTCACTTTGCCCTTGCCACTGAGGCAGGTTACAAAAATATTGCCATTTCATGCGTCACTTCGTTCGGTATCTATTCGGAAATACTTGAGACATGGAAACATTTTCCGGAGACGCTCGAGCGTACACGTGAAGATCTTCTGAAAGCAACCGGCAGAACCTTCGAGGTGCCGGAGACAATCTCTCATACGAGTGATATAATATACAAGTTCAGGGATGAGATAGCCCGAAAGGCAAAGTATAATCTTGTTGATCTCTCCACAGGCAAGCCGCTGAAGGTGGTAGAGCACATCGGATGCCACTACTCTAAAATGTTCCCGAAATATGGTGTAGGCGGTGCCGAATTCCCTCATGTGCTTGTTGGGATGGTTGAGTCATGGGGCGGAGATATAATAGATTACCCTGAGCGAAGACACTGCTGCGGCTTTGGCTTCAGGCAGTACCTTGTGCAGGCCAACCGCGGTTACTCACTCTTCGCCTCCAGAAAAAAGTTCGAGTCTATGGAACCATACAGACCCGATATGATCATCGCCAATTGTCCGGGATGCACCATGTTCATGGACCGCTGGCAGTATACCATCAGGGAGATCGATGGCATTACGTACGGTGCTGATGATCAGGGTATCCCTGTTCTTACCTATGAGGAAGTAGCAGGATTGATCCTTGGGTATGACCCCTGGGAGATAGGTCTCCAGTACCATAATGTCCAGTCTCTGCCACTGTTGCGCAAAATGGGTATTAAGGCAGATCCGACAAAGAGGTTTCTCGCAAAGGACGGCTCGAGGCTGCCTGAGCCGGTAAACCTCATGAATTCATGAGTGTCGCTTCAAAACATGTGGTTGTCGCCGGGGGGGGTGTTGCGGGCATGGAGGCTGCAGGTGCCCTGGCAGAACTGGGTCACAGGGTAACGCTTATTGAAAAGGAGCAGAAACCGGGCGGCCACCTGAAACAGTGGCATGCCCTGTTTCCCGACAGGCGCCCGGCTGATGAGGTGAGAAAATATCTCAGCCGCAGAATTGATAACAGAAATATCAGGCTTTTCACAGGTGTCGGCGTTGATAAAATAAGAAAAGAGGGCCATGAGCTCTGCATTGAACTTTCTGACGGATCCGAGCTGACAGCCGATGCAGCCATAATCGCCACGGGATTTGATCTCTTTGATGCACACAGGAAAGAGGAATACGGGTATGGCATCTATGACAATGTCATAACCTCTGCTGAGCTTGAAGATATGTTCAATACCGGCAAGATAACAACCGCAGACGGCAGAACGCCATCGCGGATTGGTCTTATACACTGTGTCGGTTCACGTGATGAGAAGGTCAACAATAACCACTGCTCGAAGGTCTGCTGTGTCACCGCCGTCAAGCAGGCCATTGAAGTGAGGCAGAAGCTACCTGGTTGTGAGGTCTTCTGCTTCTACATGGACATGAGAATGTATGGTCCATATTATGAGGAGTTGTACCGTGAGTCACAGGAGCAGCATAACGTAAACTATATCAGGGGGAAAGTCTCCGAAGCATCGGTAAACATTGATAACAGGCTGGTCATCAAAGTGGAGGATACCCTGGCAGGCAGACCTCTCAGGATGGAGCTCGACATGCTGGTGCTGATGGTCGGGATGGAGATGTCAAAGGCCGGCACCCGCCTTGCCGAGGCATCAGGACTGGACAGGGGCATTAACAGGTTTCTGGAGACGGGTGACCACCATTACGGCAACAACATAAGTCATCTCAAAGGTCTCTTTTATGCAGGGACGTGCACAGCTCCGATGAACATAACCGACACTATCTCACATGCCCGTGCTGCTGTTGCTGAGGCGGTAAGGTATCTGAACACACGATGAGCGGGAGTACACGTAATAAGTTCGGGTTCACCGTGAACCGAAGCAGGCTGATTGATTATGATTCATCTGACAGGCTGGTGAGGGAGTATATTACCTCCAGGGAGCCAAGCTTCAGGCTCTGTTTTGCGTGCGGAGGCTGCACTGCCGCCTGTACCGCTGGCCATCATGCACCCTTTAACCTCAGGAGGATGAACACTCTTATCCGCCGCGGTGAGATTGATCCCCTGCGTGACGAGGTGACAAGATGCATGCTGTGCGGCAAATGCCTGCTTGTATGCCCACGTGGGGTAAACACCCGTAACGTAGTGTTGCTTGCTGCCGAGGCAATAAGAAAACTTGACAGGAATGAGCTCTGAGCTTTTCGTCATACCATTTAACATTGGGTTGTACTTCATCCTGATTTACAGCGTGGTGCGCAGCACCATCTGGTTCAGGCAGCTGTCACGACCCGACAAGCTGCGCCTGCAGAGGGGGTTCTTCGGGATGCCATTCATGCAGAGCCTGCGCGAGATTTTCATGGAGAGCCTTTTGCACAGGAAGATTTTTATGAAGAACCCGGTGCTGGGGTATATGCACATGAGCCTTGCATTCGGTTGGTTTCTGCTGATAGTATTCGGCACTGTTGAGGCTGACTTCTTCGGCGAGAAGCATCTTAACCCCCCTTCACATGCCATCTTTTTTCGCTATTTCAACCCGGAACATGGAGCTGCCGGACTGGAAAAGGTATTCGGCTTCTGGATGGATCTCCTTCTTGCCTTCATCCTCTCGGGTCTTATGCTGGCAATGATCAAGAGAGTTATCCCTGGGCTCATGGGGATGAAAAAGACAACAAAACATACCTGGACTGACAGGATAGCGCTGTTAAGCCTGTGGATGATCTTTCCGGCACGGCTGCTTGCAGAGAGCTTTACCTCAGGGGCCTACGGCAACGGAAGTTTCCTCACCGGCAACCTGGGTGCTGCACTGGCATCCTTCCTCCCGGTCTCAGAGATGGCTCCCT
>JAKEGI010000090.1 GCA_022615595.1 Bacteroidales bacterium
TGAGCAGGATAACTGCCGGACTCACACCCCGATGGAAAGTATTGAAATAAGCCGCAACTATTACCTCAACAACATACTGAAGTAGGATCAGAGGGCAGTCCTTACCGATTTGTTCATTCCTGAAGATACTACCGCCTCGAGGAATTTCATGCCCCTTACACCTTCATTGATTCCCGGGTAGTCGTGCACCGGGTCATGTTTCCGTGCTTCCCTTACTGCCTGGATATTCATTGCAAAATTACGGTAGAGGTTGGCAAAAGCCTCAATAAATCCTTCAGGGTGACCTGCAGGGATCCTTGCATGCAGAGGGGATGATATACCTGATGTGGAAAACGTGGTGGCAGTCCTGTATATCTGCAAAGGTTTGTCCGGCCACATTACTTTAAGGCTGTTCGGCTCCATCTGCCTCCAGCTGATACTACCCTTGTCACCGTATACTCTGAGTGACAGATTATTTTCTTCTCCGAGGGCTACCTGGCTGGCCAGCAGTGTGCCGCAGATGCCGCTGCTGAACAGGAGAAATACACTCCCGTCATCGTCAAGCAACCTGCCAGGCAGCACCGAATGCAGATCTGCCGACAGGGCTACTGTTTCAAGCCCGGTAACATACTCTGCCAGGTTGAACGCATGGGTGCCTATGTCAGCCATGGTGCCGGCTATACCTGCCCTGCGCGGGTCGGCACGCCACTCTGCCTGCCTGTTGCCGGTGGTCTCAACAGGAGAGGAGAGCCAACCCTGAAAATACTCAACGGCAACCTTGCGTATCTCACCTATCTCACCGCCAAGGACCATCTCCCTGGCTCTCTTGATCATCGGATAGCCGGTGTAGTTGTGTGTCAGGCAGAACAACCTGCCAGTGCGTTCCACTGTTTCATGCAGGTCGATGGCTTCAGCCACACTGAGGCACAGGGGCTTGTCGCATAGGACATCGAAGCCTGCCTCCAGAGCCATCCTGGCCGGACCGTAATGAAGATGATTGGGAGTGACAATGGCAATAAAATCAGGTCGCTCACCTGCAGGGAGGCGGCTCTCGGTTTTTACCATATCCTGCCACGTGTCATAAACCCTTTCCCTGGCAAGACCCTCTTTCAATCCGGTTGACTCTGAAACAGCGGGGTCACTGCTGAATGCTCCGCTGACCAGGGTGATCATGCCGTCCAATCTTGCTGCCATACGGTGTACAGGCCCGATGAACGAGCCTTCACCACCGCCAATCATACCCATTCTGACTCTCATAGTTATACTGCTTATATTCCTGACTCAGTGAACGTAACCTCAATATTGTTCCTTGAACAGAACTCTTCCACTGCCTCCATGACCGAGGCAGAATGCTCAGGGTAGTATGTGCCCAGTTTCAGAACCATCCTCCCCGCATCTGTAATGAAAATGACCGATAGCGGCATCAGTTCCACACGCTTAAGATTCTCCGCAGTAAAAATTACCGGTGAGGTTATAATATTCTTTCTCAAAGTCATCTTCTCTTCTGCAATGATAATATATCTGTCGGTGTAACCCAGTCCTGATGCAATCAACCACAGCGAGATCAGCAGAAGGAATAGCATTGCTATCCATGCTGAGGCTGTCGAAGCTTCCGTTCCACTGATGTTGCCAATAAACCATACTGTGGCGACAATGCATACAGCACCAAGAGCTATCCTGAGAATCCTTCCGGTCTTCGAGGTTTCGTACAAATCAATATTGAACCTTCTTTCATTCATTCCTGAACCTTTTATGCAAGATACCATTTTTTTGAACGCATTTGAGGGTTTTAATCTGCTCCCGTGGCTTTGTTTTACAGATGAATTATTTATTTTTAAGGTTTCTATTGAACACTAACCATCGTTAATATGAAAGAGGAATCAAAAAAAGTTAGCCGACGGTCATTTGTGGGCACCACAGGTGCTGCACTGGCTGGTCTGACGATCATTCCGAGCAACGTTGTCAGCGGGCTTGGTCACAAGGCACCCAGCGACAAGCTGAATATTGCAGGCATCGGTGTCGGCGGCGTCGGAGCCACCAATCTGAGAAATGTAGCTGGTTCAGAGAACATTGTCGCTCTCTGCGATGTTGACTGGGGATACTCAAAGAAGGTCTTTGACGCCTATCCCGCAGCAACGAAATTCTGGGATTTCAGAAAGATGTACGATGAGATGGGCAAGTCTATTGATGCAGTGATGATTGCTACAGCTGATCACACTCACGCCATCTCTGCAGCGCAGGCTATGACCATGGGCAAGCACGTTTATCTTCAGAAGCCGCTCACGCACAGTGTTTATGAGTCGAGGCTTCTGACAAAGCTGGCGGCAAAGCATAAGGTTGCTACCTCTATGGGTAACCAGGGCTCATCTGCCATCGGAGTGGACCTTGTTCAGGAATGGATACAGAACCGCGAGATAGGTGAGGTAACCAAGGTAGAGGCTTTCACTGACCGTCCGATATGGCCTCAGGGGCTCAACAGACCTGTTAATGTGGACAAGGTCCCGAAGACACTTGACTGGGATCTCTTCCTGGGCCCGGCACCGGTAAGGCCCTTCAATTCGATATATCACCCGTGGAACTGGAGAGGCTGGTGGGATTTCGGAACGGGAGCGCTGGGAGATATGGCGTGTCATATACTGCATCCTGTATTCAAATCCCTCAAACTCACATACCCCACAAAAGTCCAGGCAAGTTCTACACTGCTGCTGGCCGACTGTGCACCCAATGCCCAGACGGTTAAACTGATCTATCCGGCAAGGAGTGCACCGTCACACTATAAGATTGACCTGCCGGAGGTTGAAGTGACATGGTATGATGGCGGGCTTCAGCCTATGAAACCCGAAGGATGGCCAGCAGGCAAGGATATGAATGATCAGGGCGGAGGGGTTATATTCCA
>JAKEGI010000091.1 GCA_022615595.1 Bacteroidales bacterium
CAAGGACCAGGATCCTGCTGCGCAGCGACTCTTTAATGTCTCTCTTCACCTGTTACTATTTTGTGCGGTAAAAGTACCTCATGAACCCTTAATATCAAAACTTTAGTCAGGCTGACCTCCTCAACTCTTTCCTCTGACCATCCACTTTGAGAGAAAGGTCACAGACGCCAGGAGCCATCCAATGAAATAAGGAACCCTCCTGGGGCTGATTTTCAGTTGCTTGCCTCCTCTCCTGATTGAAGTTACCAACCCTGCCAGGTCCATTTCAGTAATCCACGGATCAGATACCATGCTTGCATCACCGCGGGTCCTGAATAAGATGAAGGCGGAGTCTCTTTTAATCTCTGTGATCCTGTGAACGACAAAACCCCCGTCACGCCTTATTGCAACCACATCACCAATGGAATAATCCATGGAATTACATGGTGAGAGGATAATCCTGTCGCCCGGCCGTATCACCGGCCACATGCTCTGTCCGCCGGCAGTTATCAGTAATCTCTTTTCTTCAGCAAGAAGCGATGCGGCTGCCTGTGATGCAGTCACATATGATTCACTCTCGCGTGCAGATAGGTAGTCACGTATGCTGCTATCAGGCAGAAACGCCAGCCTGCTTACCCTGACAGATGATGTCAGATCCTCAGCCAGGGTAATGAGGCGGCCGGCGGCATCCCTGTCCCAGTTCTGCTGTACAGAGTTGGAAATGATCATGCCCGCTGCCTCAGCTCCCGCCAGCGGCCGGGAAATATTCGATCTGCCGTGACTGATGACCCACAGATGATCTACAGGTGCACTTCGTGGTTCGTCATTCCGGTAAACCGGGGTGCTGTGCATCATCCATCGGTCTCCCTCCTTCCTGATTATAAGCCTGTCATCGTGAATAACGCGGTCTCCGTTCCGGTCAAAGATCATCGCCATGGTCGTCTTTCCGCTGCCTGACTTACCTGTAAAGATCCACCCCCTGCCGCCGCAGATGACGCCCGAGCCGTGAAGCATTAATCCTCCCTTCATGGAAGTAAGAAAATAAAGTACCAGCCCGTCAAGAGGATATGGCAGAGGATCTGCCGCCTCTCCTGACATCTGTGTGTACAATTTCCATGACATTGATTTACGTGGTATCACCAGCAGTGGCTTCCTGACCGGATCCTTGAGCATGGCCGTTATATAAGTTGTCTCTCCGTCTGATGCAACCTCCCAGAATGTCTCTCCGGAGTCTTTCAGCCCTGAAGGTCTCTCTTCGATAAGCGGTGCATCGAAAACCCTGGCAGCAGAATCAGGAATGGATGCCTTCCCGTTTGAAACAGTTATGATGAGGTCTGGCTCGCCGTCCGAAGAGGCAATAAAAGAGGCAAAACGCTCATCAGGCATTATGGTGACTCCCTCCCCAGAATGCAGGCGCATCCTGTAACCGGCTATGATAAGATCAACTGTCACCTGTCACTGAAATGAAGAAATTCCTGAACATCGACAAGGAAAAGAAGTATATCTTTTTCAGCTTCCGGCTGATCAACATCGAACTCTTCGGCCACCATGGCTGTTATCTCTTTAATGTCACGTCTTCCGTCAATAAGTTCCCAGATAAAAGCGCCGGTCTCATTCAGTCTGTACAGGGAATCCATATCGGCAATGTCATGGGTGAGCGGTATTAACAGGCATTCGTCATTGATCCTGCGTACTACCACCCTGTCAGAACGTGATGGGATTGAGGAGATTGAGATCATAAAAATTTTTGTCACACAAAGGTAGCCAATTTCGGGCTATCTTTGGAATAGCTAACGAGAACACAAAATGTCAAAACGAAACAAGGGCAGCAATGATTCCGGCATTGATCAGAAGAAGTTCATTGAACTTATCACCGGCGTGCTGATGAAAAACCCCAGACAGCCGTTGAATTACAAGCAGATAGCCTCAAGACTTCATATAACGGAAAAGGAAGAGAAGCGAGCCCTCAGTGATGCGCTTCACCGGATGAAGAAGGAAGGCCTTGCCGAGGAACGCGGCCACGGCAAATTTCTGGTGAAAGCATCAGGAGGATACATTACAGGAAGCATCGATCTGACAAAATTCGGATATGCCTTCGTCATTTCGGAGGAGCAGGAGGAGGATGTTTTTATTGCTGCACGTAATCTCCGTACCGCACTGCACGGTGACCAGGTAAAGGTGTTGCTCTATGCCCGCCACAAAGGCAAGAGGCTTGAGGGAGAGGTTGTTGAGATTATTACACGCTCACGGGCAGCATTTGTTGGAACCATTGAGCTTACCCCTCAGTTTGCATTCCTCATGCCTGACAACAAGAATATGCCCTTTGATCTTTTCATTCCCCTCTCAAAACTGAACGGGGCGAAGCAGGGACAGAAAGCCGTTGCCAGGATCGTAGAATGGGACCAGCGGTCTCGCAACCCGGTGGGAGAGATAACAGAGGTGCTCGGTTACCCCGGAGAGAACGAGACGGAGATGCATGCCATCCTTGCCGAGTTCGGTCTGCCTTACAGGTTTGACCCCGAGGTTGAAAGAGCCGCGGAGAAGATACCCGCGGAGATAACCGGAGAAGACATCAGGGAGAGGCGCGACTTCCGCGATGTGCCGACATTCACAATAGACCCGGAAGATGCAAAGGACTTTGATGATGCGCTCTCACTGAAAACGCTGCCGGGCGGAAACATGGAAGTAGGAGTGCATATTGCAGATGTGACATGGTACGTAAAGCCAGGATCAATACTTGAGAAAGAGGCTCAGGAACGGGCTACATCGGTTTATCTCGTTGACCGTACCGTGCCAATGTTGCCGGAGAATATATCAAATCACATCTGTTCCCTTAATCCATATGAGGATAAGCTTACCTACTCGGCTGTATTTGAGATGGATAGCAAAGCCAACATTATCAGTGAGTGGTTCGGCCGAACAATAATAAGGTCAGCAAGACGCTTCTCATACTCCGAGGCCCAGCAAGTGATTGACACCGGAAAGGGCGACATGAAAGAGCAGATGCTTACCCTGCACGACCTCGCACAAAAACTTCGTGAGAAACGGTTTGCCACAGGCTCTTTTGCCTTCGAACGCCTGGAGGTTAAATTCAACCTCAGCGAGACCGGTATCCCGCTGGGTATCCACTTCCGCGAATTTGGAACCTCCAACCAGCTCATAGAGGAGTTCATGCTGCTGGCCAATAAAAGAGTGGCAGAATTCGTGGGCAAAAAACTGAAGGGAAAAACATTTGTTTACCGTATTCATGATAAACCCAACAGTGAAAAACTCAGTTCATTCAGCTACTTCATCAAACGGTTCGGGTATTCACTTGATTCACAGGATGTGAAAGGTCTTCCGGCAGCGATGAACAAGCTGTTGAATGATGTATCAGGGAAGAAGGAACAGAATGTGATAGAGACACTGGCGCTGCGGGCAATGGCCAAGGCAGTCTATTCGACAGACAATATCGGTCACTATGGACTTGCCTTCAGCCATTATACTCATTTTACCTCACCCATAAGGCGTTATCCGGATATGATGGTTCACCGGCTGCTCACCAGGTACCTGGAGAACCAGGCCCCGCGCGACGGAGAGAAATATGTCAGGCTGTGCGAACACTCATCAAAGAGGGAGCGCCTGGCAGCCGATGCCGAAAGAGCTTCGATAAAATACAAGCAGGTAGAGTTCATGAGTGACAAGATTGGCCAGGCCTTTGACGGCGTCATCTCGGGAGTGACCGAATGGGGAATCTATGTAGAGATCATCGAGAACCAGTGTGAGGGAATGATAGCCATACGTGAGTTGCAGGATGACTTCTTTGAGTACGACGAGGAAAACTACTGCATAAGGGGACGCCGTTCAGGGAAGGTGTTCATGCTTGGTGATAAGATAAGGGTGGAGGTTGCGAAAGCTGACCTGCAGAAGAAACAGCTCGATTACCGCCTGGCATGATCACTCTCTATCAGCTCAAGAAGACGCGTCAGCGCCTCATCCTCAGGGATATTCTTCATTATTGCCTCTGTGCCTCTGTAGATGTGCACCTTACCCTCGGCAGCACCTACATAACCGTAGTCTGACCCCGCCATCTCCCCCGGTCCGTTGACGACACAGCCCATCACGGCAATCTTCATGCCTGTAAGATGTGACGTCGCAGCCTTTACCTTACGGACAGCCTCCTCAAGATTGAACCTTGTTCTTCCGCATGTAGGACATGAGATATACCTGGTTCTTGTAATCCGCGCTTCAGTAGCCTGAAGAATGGCAAAGGCAAGTGAGCGCAACGCCTCACCCTGTACCCTGCCCCTGTTGCTTATTGCCAGGCCTGCAGGCCTGCGTGCAATGAAGAACCTGCCAAGCAGCGCCGCAGCATCAATGCTCAGTCTTGCATGATCATCCTCGTTAAAGACGGGGTTCAGGATTTTGTTGAAAAGCTCACTCTCTTCCTCATATTGCAGTTCACCCGCATTGAAAGTAAATATTTCTCCGTCAAATAACCCTCCCCGCTCATCGCTGAATAACCCGTTGTTTTCGGTAATGACTAACGGAAAATACCGTTCTCCGCCTGTGGCAACTTCAATTGGCGGTGAGGGGACTGTCACCCTTCCGCCATTACCGCAGACAAACCTTATTATCTCCTTCGCTACCGGTATCTCATGTTCAGGTGCCTCTGATAGTGAGACTCTTACAGTGTCACCGATGCCCTCCGCCAGCAAAGTGCCTATCCCTGCTGCAGAGATTATGCGTCCGTCTTCTCCCACTCCGGCCTCCGTTATGCCAAGGTGTACCGGATAGTCCATGCCTTCCTCAGACAACATTCTTACAAGCATCCGGTTTGATTCAACCATGACACGCGTGTCGGAAGACTTCATCGATACCACAATATTATTGAACCCCTCGCCCCTGAATATCCGGAGAAACTCAACTGCCGAGACCGCCATACCCATGGCAGTGTTACCGTATCTTGTCATGATGCGGTCAGACAGAGAGCCATGATTCACGCCGATCCGCACGGCAGTGCCATGTTCCCTGCAAATGGCTATCAACGGCATGAGCCGGTCCCTGATGCGGTCAAGTTCTGCCGCGTAATCACTCTCTGAAAGTTCATGCCTGATGAATAAGGCTCGCTTGTCAGCGTAGTTGCCCGGGTTGATGCGGACTTTCTCCACTATTCGGGCAGCAACCTCTGCGGCAGAGGGATTGAAATGTATGTCTGCACAGAGGGGCGTGTCAAACCCCGCCTTCCTGAGCTCACGCTTTATGTTTGCAAGATTCTCAGCCTCCCTTATTCCCTGGGCGGTGAGCCTCACAAGTTCGCCCCCGGCCTCTATTATCCTTATGCACTGTCTGACACTTGAAGCTGTGTCAAGCGTGTCTGTATTGGTCATACTCTGGATGCGTACGGGAAGGTTGCCTCCTATCTCCAGGCTGCCGGCCTTTATGATCCTTGTTCTGAACACCATGCCGGTCATGAAGATATCTCCCAGTCGTATCCGTCCTTGCGGTCCTTGACTGTAATACCCAGGACAGCGAGCCTGTCACGTATCCGGTCAGAGACAGCCCACTCCTTCCTGGCTTTGGCTTCCTGTCTCAACTCAAGCAGAATGGTCAGGACACCGGACAGCTTCCCGCTCCCGGCACCCTCCTCTTCCATCAGACCAAGGATATCATAAACGAAGGTTTTGAACAGTAGCTGAAGAGCCTTTATGTCATCTGCAGAGAGCTTCTCCTTGCCGTCATTTACAAGATTAATTATCCTGACGGCATCAAAGATGTGAGCAATGGCAACCGGTGTGTTAAGATCATCACTTATTGCCTCGTAACACCTCTTCCCGATATCTGATATATCAATAGTGGAACTGCCTGACGGTTTCAGCCCTTCCAGGGTCTTCTTAGCAACCATAAGCTTCTGCAATCCCAGCGAGGCTGCAAGAAGTGCCTCATTGCTGAAATCAAGGGTGCTGCGGTACTGTGCCTGAAGTATGAAAAACCGGATGGTCATGGGCGAATAGGCCTGCAGGAGCATCTTATGACTGCCTGTGAAAAGTTCATCAAGGGTGATGAAGTTGCCGAGCGATCTCGCCATTTTCTGCCCGTTGATGGTGATCATGTTATTGTGAACCCAGTATCTCACAGGCGAGTGCCCCTGGATGGCTGTGCTCTGCGCCATCTCACATTCATGATGCGGGAAGATAAGATCCATCCCTCCTCCGTGTATGTCAAACACCTCGCCGAGGTACTTTGTGCTCATCACCGAGCACTCCAGGTGCCATCCGGGGAACCCTTCGCTCCATGGCGAACTCCATCGCATGATATGTGCCGGCGAGGCCTTCTTCCAGAGTGCAAAATCAAACCTGCCGCGCTTTTCATCCTGACCCTCAAGAAGGCGGCTGCTGGCCTGCATCTCCTCCAGAACCCTTCCTGAAAGAATACCATAAGGGTATGCCTTGTTGTACTTCTCCACATCAAAATAGACTGAGCCGTTTGACTCATATGCATACCCCTTCCGCAGAAGCGCGTCAATCATATTCTGCTGCTCTATAATATGTCCGGTTGCACGCGGCTCTATAGAGGGCTCGAGCGTGTTGAGCCGTCCCATTGCCCTGTGAAAACTGTTCATGTATTTCTGCACAACCTCCATAGGCTCAAGATTCAGCTGTCTTGCCTTTCGTTCTATCCTGTCCTCGCCCGTATCGTCAGTCTCATTCTCGAGATGCCCCACGTCGGTGATGTTACGTACATACCGCACCTTGTAGCCGAGGTGCATCAGATACCTGTAAAGTATATCGAATGTAATGGCAGGACGTGCATGCCCGAGATGGGTATCGCTATAAACAGTCGGTCCGCATACATACATCCCTGCAAACGGGGGTGAAACAGGCTCAAATAACTCTTTCTTCCGTGAAATGGTGTTATACAGGTAAAGTGCACTCTTCATCTGATCTGCTGTTTCTGCAAAAGTAACTCTTTTAGGATAACTGCGCCGGGCAGATCTGAGAGAAAACTGCCCCGGGAACCTATATCCCGGGGCAGCGGCCCCAAACCCTGCAGGGCCTCACCGGCGCACGAGGCGTACTAAAAAGCAGCGAGACAGCGCCCCGCCAGCGGCCTTAATCACTCCTTGCTGTTAATGTTGAATGACTCAGACATATTACTCCGGTTTCCTTAATACTGACTTAATTTCTCAATAGCACTAAACAAAAAACAGACGTTGACTTTAGTAAAGATATAAATAAATTTGAATTAAAGCAAGAACTAAAGAAAAAAAATAGCCTGCCCGCGGTTTTAATGTTATTTACCCCTGATTCCGGATAAAAGAAGAGTAAAAATCCATATTGCCTTGCCCAGCCGGTGAGGGTAGCGGAGCAGTGCAGCCGCTGAAGATTGGCAATTGTACCTCCTCTTCATGAAGCCCGGAGAGGGAAACATGTCGCCCGCAATGAATATCAGCTTCCGCCTGAGCCCGGGAAGAGATTCAATCACTTCAAAATATTTACTGCGAGGACTCTGTGGAATAATGACGTCGGGCCGAAGGAGTTTTTCCATGAATCCGTTAACTCTTTCTTTTTCAGGCTCTGTCGCTGCATTGAACGCTGCAGGTATCTCAAGGGAATAGGCATGTTTCAGTATCGTAAGTACAACCCTCACCTCCCCTTCTATACCTGCACTTTCAGCATTTAATTGCAGGCTGTCTGCAAAAATCTCATCTCTGTACTTCTCAATGAGCAAAAAAAGATCCGCATAGAGCCTGAGCTGAAACTCCCCCTTGATCTCGTGCTTGAAAATATGATTTACAAGACCCAGAAAGGCTGTCTGAGGCGGAAGGACATTAAATATTCTGCTGTCCGTTTTTATTACCGCAGGACCAGCGATGGCTTCTCTGATCAGTTCTGTTCCCTTTGGACCAAATAGTCGATGGTGCAGGTCAACTGACATCCCGCCCCTGTGCATCTCAGGCAGATGGTTGCCGAGGTCAAGGATGATGTGCCTGTACAGCGGTGACTTCATCGGCTGCGAGATAAAACCTGCAGAGGCAAGCACCTCCCGGGCCCTGAATATCTCTTCCGGGGCTACCAGGAGGTCCGCGTCACTCATCTGCCTCAGGCCCCGCGATCCATAAACCGCATGCTCAAGTGACAGACCCTTGAGCAGCAGCACCCTGATACCGGCATTATCAAGAGTTGTGACTATCTCCGCTGCCACTTCTGTAATGTATGCAACTCTTGCTATACTCTTTAACCTTATTCCTTCAAGGATTATGCGTTCCGGCTCAGGTACGCTTTCAACCAATCGCAGGTCTGTCAGATTCTGCCATGCAAGTGCCGCCACACCATGTCTTATGGCCAGATCGGCAAAGAGACGCCAGTCACTGAATGACCTGCATAATGTAACCGCTTCCTGCCGCTCTCTGTCAGTGAATGCAACCCTGCTTAGAAGCAGCAGCAACCTTAAGGAAGGCTCGGGCACTGATCCTGCAGGGATCATTGATAATTGAATTTTTGTTTGGTGAACATCGCATGATATTTGCCCTTCGCTGCCATCAGCTCATCATGTGTGCCACTCTCCGCAATACCTCCTCTGTCAAGCACGATTATCTGGTCTGCATTTCTTACATAAGCCAGGCGGTGACTGATAAGAATCAGCGTCTTTCCCTCTGTGAGCCTGTCAAGCTGTGAAAAGATCTCAAATTCTGAATCGGCATCGAGTGAGGAGGAGGGCTCATCAAGGATAAGCAGCGGCGAATCCCTGTATAAAGCCCTTGCTATGGCTATCTTCTGCCACTCACCCCAGCTCAGTTCGCGGCTTCCCTCGGTGTGGTGACCCAGCATGGTTTCATAACCATCCGGTAGGCTTTCAAGCACATCGGATATTCCGGTTTTTACTGCAGCCTCCCTTACTTTGTCCTTATCCCCGCTACCGGTAGTATCTGCCAGGCGTATGTTGTCTCCGGCTGAGAGAAAGTAAAGCATAAAATCCTGGAATACAACTGAGAACAATTGTCTGTACTCATCCGGGTCAAACCGCGAGACGCTTACTCCATCGAGCATGACATCCCCTGAGCCGGGTTCA